>NZ_JBEWQE010000049.1:0-203 GCF_040538975.1 Flavobacterium sp. UW10123 | reverse complement strand
CAAACGCTGGAACATACACCAACACTTGGACTGTAAAAGACGATTGCGGAAACACTTCTGAAACTTTCACTCAGATAATTACAATTGAGGACAAAACAGCGCCAACATGGAATACCGTGGCCGGCACACTAAACGCAACTTTAGAATGCAGCGACACCGAAGGGCTTGCTGCCGCTCAGGCTCAATTCCCTACAGCTTCTGAC
>NZ_JBEWQE010000048.1:0-206 GCF_040538975.1 Flavobacterium sp. UW10123 | reverse complement strand
TGCTCAGGGAACTTATACGATTAACTGGAGTTTTGATGACGGAAACGGAAACGTAGAAACGGCGACCCAGGAAGTGATCATTAAAGACACTCAGAAACCAGTAAAACCGACATTAGCTGATGTTACGGGCGAATGCTCTGCAACAGCGACGGCTCCGACTACAACTGATAATTGCAAAGGAACGGTTACAGGAACAACGACGGATC
>NZ_JBEWQE010000047.1:0-230 GCF_040538975.1 Flavobacterium sp. UW10123 | reverse complement strand
GGAACGGCAGAATTAAAATACGAACATTTAAGAAAAGGACTGGTCGGATCAATGCTGACGGTTCGCGGTGTGAAAGAAGTGCGTGCCGTACAGAAAATTGCGGTGGAAGAAACCCGTTTGGGAATTCCGTTGATTATTGGTTTTGACGTAATTCATGGCTATAAAACGTTAAGTCCGATTCCGCTGGCAGAAGCAGCGAGTTGGGATTTGGATGCGATTAAGAAATCGGC
>NZ_JBEWQE010000046.1:0-247 GCF_040538975.1 Flavobacterium sp. UW10123 | reverse complement strand
CTAGTAAAATAGGGCGATTAGCTCAGCTGGTTCAGAGCACCTCGTTTACACCGAGGGGGTCGGGGGTTCGAACCCCTCATCGCCCACAAAATTTTTCAACTAAAAGGCTTGTAAATATAAATTCTAAATGTATATTTGCACTCGCAATCACAAAATGATAGCAACCTAGTAAAATAGGGCGATTAGCTCAGCTGGTTCAGAGCACCTCGTTTACACCGAGGGGGTCGGGGGTTCGAACCCCTCATCG
>NZ_JBEWQE010000045.1:0-280 GCF_040538975.1 Flavobacterium sp. UW10123 | reverse complement strand
CGATTTCGGGTCAAACTGACCACTCCTTTTCAATTTAAACTGACCACCTTGTTTCGGTTCAAATTGACCACCAAACACTACTTCTTTTCATGCTGTTAAACCATGGATCTGTATAAAAACTACAGACTATGGCAAATAACAAACTAGACATGAACAAAATCAGAAAAGTCATTAAGTTGCACTGCAACGGCAAAAGCAAGCTGTTTATAAGCCGATATTTATCTCTTTCCAGAAATACTGTAAAAAAATATATCTCTTTATTTGAAGTGCTGGGATTAAG
>NZ_JBEWQE010000044.1:0-335 GCF_040538975.1 Flavobacterium sp. UW10123 | reverse complement strand
GCTTTAACAGGCGGAACAGTTATCGCTCCGACAACAGCTTTGACAACAGGCCAATATTTTGCTGCAATTTCAGATCCGACAACTGGCTGTGAAAGCGCTGCAAGATTGACAGTTGATGTTATTGTAAACGATCCGGGAACACCGACATTGGTGACTGCAGGAACACAAAATTTCTGTCAGGTAAACGCACCAACATTTGCAAGTGTTCAGTTCAATCAAACAAATATAGTTTGGTATACGGCTTTAACAGGCGGTACAGTGATTGCGCCAACAACAGCCTTGACAACAGGACAGTATTTTGCAGCAATTTCAGATGCAACAACAGGCTGCGAAAG
>NZ_JBEWQE010000043.1:0-399 GCF_040538975.1 Flavobacterium sp. UW10123 | reverse complement strand
CATAAAACGCAATTGGCAGGCAGTCAAAACGGTCATTAAAAACAATTGCAAAATTTCAGATGTGCAGATTTGGGAGGATTATTTGGAACTATTGCGCTATTTCGGCAAAGACCTTTCAAACCCTTTCTTTGTCTGCCCTGAAAACCTAAACCAGGCGCACGACCATTTAGTGAAGAAAAAAAGGGATTTGCTTAGAAAGAAAAAGCTCCATGACCTGCGCCTTGAAATCCAAAAAGCGCAGAAAAGATATGAGTGCGATAAAAGACGCTTTTTCGGGCTCTCTTTCAAGCAGGGCGGACTCTGCATCTGCGTAATTGAAAACGTTAGGGATTTTATGCGCGAAGGCGATGATTTGGGGCATTGTGTCTTTACCAATGAGTATTACGCCAAAAAGGATTC
>NZ_JBEWQE010000042.1:0-723 GCF_040538975.1 Flavobacterium sp. UW10123 | reverse complement strand
GAACGGCATCATCAACCAAAGATTCTTTTACTTTTCCAGATTTTACTAAATCAACCAATTTCGCCACATACAAATACGATTCCATATCCATATCAGAACCTGCAATTACAGCTTTTGCAGTTGCATCAGCTTCGTCTTTTGCATAACCGTGCGCAATCATTTCGCGAATCGAAGCATAATCTGAAATTACAAATCCGTCAAACTTCCATTTCCCTTTTAAAATATCTCTTTGCAAAAAGGCATTTCCAGTTGCCGGAACACCGTTCAAAGTATTAAACGAATTCATAAACGTACGAACTCCCGCTTGAACTGTCGCTTTAAAAGGAGGCAGAACCGAATTGTACAATTTAGAATTGCTGATATCTACAATATTATATTCCAATCCAGCTTCAACATAGCCATACGCCGCAAAGTGTTTCGCACAAGCCGCAATCGTATTTACTTTAGCCAAATCGGCAGCTGTTTCTCCTTGAAAACCTTTCACACGCGCATAACCCACTTTGCTTCCCAAATAAGGATCTTCTCCTGCGCCTTCCATCACACGTCCCCAACGGGCATCATTTGCCACATCGACATTTGGTCCAAAAGTCCAGTTAATTCCAGATGCCGAAGCTTCATCTGCCGCAATCGCCGCCGATTTCTTAATCGCATCCAAATCCCAACTCGCTGCTTCTGCCAGCGGAATCGGACTTAACGTTTTATAGCCATGAATTACGTCAAAAC
>NZ_JBEWQE010000041.1:0-723 GCF_040538975.1 Flavobacterium sp. UW10123 | reverse complement strand
GTTTTGACGTAATTCATGGCTATAAAACGTTAAGTCCGATTCCGCTGGCAGAAGCAGCGAGTTGGGATTTGGATGCGATTAAGAAATCGGCAGCGATTGCGGCAGATGAAGCTTCGGCATCTGGAATTAATTGGACTTTTGGACCAAATGTCGATGTGGCAAATGATGCCCGTTGGGGACGAGTGATGGAAGGTGCGGGAGAAGATCCGTATTTGGGAAGCAAAATTGGCTACGCTCGAGTAAAAGGTTTTCAGGGTGAAACAGCTGCCGATTTGGCTAAAGTAAATACGATTGCGGCTTGTGCGAAACACTTTGCGGCGTATGGTTATGTTGAAGCGGGTTTGGAATATAATATTGTAGATATCAGCAATTCTAAATTGTACAATTCGGTTTTGCCTCCTTTTAAAGCGACTGTTGATGCTGGAGTTAGAACATTTATGAATTCGTTTAATACATTGAATGGTGTTCCAGCAACTGGAAATGCCTTCTTGCAAAGAGATATTTTAAAAGGAAAATGGAAGTTTGACGGATTTGTGATTTCTGATTATGCTTCGATTCGCGAAATGATTGCGCACGGTTATGCAAAAGACGAAGCCGATGCAACTGCGAAAGCTGTAATTGCAGGTTCTGACATGGATATGGAATCGTATTTGTATGTGGCGAAATTGGTTGATTTAGTAAAATCTGGAAAAGTAAAAGAATCTTTGGTTGATGATGCCGTTC
>NZ_JBEWQE010000040.1:0-994 GCF_040538975.1 Flavobacterium sp. UW10123 | reverse complement strand
TTTTTCCATCAATTCCCTGATGCGGTCTTTCATGATTGTAATAGTATAAATATTGCAGCAATTCCTCTTTTAGTTCTTCTTGAGAATCAAAATCTGTATCTCGTAATAAATCCTCTTCCAGAGTCCTCCAAAATCTCTCCACCTTGCCGTTTGTCTGCGGACGGTAAGGTCTTGTGTATCTGTGTACGATCCCGAGTTCCATGAGCATTCTTTCAAAAGGATGCTGATTTTTTACTTTGCTGGTTTTGATTCCAAATTCAGCTCCATTATCAGATAATATCTCTTCAAATTTTATTTCATAATGGCTGCTTAAGATGTTTAAGCATTTTAATGAAGCAAACATTACTGTTAAACTCGTTATATCTGGAATTAATTCAGCCCAGGCAATCCGGCTGTAATCATCAATTACACAGACTAAATAGAGTTTTTTGTTTTCTCCACGAATTATGCTTTTGCTTAAATAATGGCAATCTATATGGCCCAACTGTCCCATTCTTTCCTTGATTATTTTTTGATGATTCTTTTTAATCTTCGGAGTTAATCTGTTTATTTTATGCCGTTTTAAAATATTGTAAACTCCAGAATATGATGGTGTATGTTTTCCTAATTTTGGATTCAAGATACTAACAATTTCATATCTGTTGTTTCCTTTTTCTCTTAATTCAATCACTTTTTGTTCTATGAACGGCAGAGGGCGTCTGGTTTTATATTTAGGACCCCGCTTTTGTGGCAGCAGATCTAAAGATTTTCCGCTCTGTTTATAGCGGTTATAATACTTTAGAAAACTTTTCCTGCACGTGTCATTTGCTGTGTAAAAGTCCATTGCCTTTTTATGCACCGGATGGGTTTTGTTTTTTACCTGCTCATATTCTTTTATCAAAAAACGATACTTCTCTAAATAGTTTCTCTCTAATGTTGAATCCTGACTGTTATTTCTCATCGCAACAAAATTTATTAAAGTTAAATTTTGTTACCGAAATATCTAACCTTTACA
>NZ_JBEWQE010000039.1:0-1037 GCF_040538975.1 Flavobacterium sp. UW10123 | reverse complement strand
TCAACGCTAACTTGAATATTTTCTCCTTTAGCAAAAGACGTTTTGTTAAGTTTAAGATTTTTATAATCGAAAGTCGTATAACTCAATCCAAAACCAAATGGAAATTGAGGCGTTTTCTCCACATCCATATAATGAGACCAGAAAACATTCTTATCGCTATCTGTTGGTCTTCCCGTGCTATATTTGTTGTAATAAATCGGCACCTGACCTACATTTCTAGGAAACGACATCGGCAATTTTCCACTCGGATTATAATCTCCGTATAGAACCTGTGCAATTGCATTTCCTGCTTGAGTTCCTAAATGCCAAGCTTCAACTATTGCAGGAACATTCTCTGCTGCCCAAGGAATACTCAACGGACGGCCATTATTTAAAACCAAAACGACATTCGGATTTACTTTGTAGATTTCCTCTAATAATTCCTGCTGCAGCCCTGGCAAGTTCAAATCAGTTCTGCTTCTTCCTTCGCCGCTTTGGAAACCGTATTCGCCCAAAACCATTACTACAACATCGGCATTTTTCGCTGCTTTTTTCGCTGCTTCAAATCCGCTTTTGTCTATGGTGTTGAAAACTGTTTCCGTTAAGAAAGTCGCTTTTTGTTTCAATAAATCAGCACCTTTTTCAAAAGTCAGCTGATTGTCTTTGTACTGCTGCATTCCTTCTAAAACAGAAACCGCAGTATCGTCAGAAGCTGCAATTCTCCAGCTTCCCAACGGACTGTTTTTATCATTTGCCAAAGCGCCAATCAAAGCGATTTTCTGCCCTGATTTTTTCAGCGGAAGCAGATTCTTTTCGTTCTTCAATAAAACAATGGATTTTTTTGCCATATCCAAAACGCCCTCGTTATTAGCTTTGCTTCCAACAACTTCTTTTTCGCGTTTTTCATCGCAATATCTGTACGGATCATCAAATAATCCCAATTCAAATTTCACTCTTAAAATTCGGCGAACGGCATCATCAACCAAAGATTCTTTTACTTTTCCAGATTTTACTAAATCAACCAATTTCGCCACATACAAATACGATTCCATATCCAT
>NZ_JBEWQE010000038.1:0-1128 GCF_040538975.1 Flavobacterium sp. UW10123 | reverse complement strand
TAACAGGCGGTACAGTGATTGCGCCAACAACAGCCTTGACAACAGGACAGTATTTTGCAGCAATTTCAGATGCAACAACAGGCTGCGAAAGCGCTTCAAGATTGACAGTTGATGTGATTGTAAATGATCCGGGAACGCCGACATTGGTGACTGCGGGAACGCAAAGTTTCTGTAAAGAAGATCTTCCAACATTTGCCAGCATCCAAACTAACGAAACAAATATTGTCTGGTACACAGCTTCAACAGGCGGAACATTGATTCCATCTACAACAGCCTTGACAACAGGACAGTACTTTGCGGCTATCTCAGATCCTGCAACAGGCTGCGAGAGCGCTTCAAGACTGACAGTTGATGTGATTGTAAATGATCCGGGAACTCCGACATTGGTTACTGCAGGAACGCAAAACTTCTGTTTGGCAAATGCTCCTACATTTGCAAGCATCCAGACAAATGAGACTAATATTGTCTGGTATACAGCTTTAACAGGCGGAACAGTTATCGCTCCGACTACAGCTTTGACAACAGGCCAATATTTTGCTGCAATTTCAGATCCGACAACTGGCTGCGAGAGCGCTGCAAGATTGACAGTTGATGTTATTGTAAACGATCCGGGAACACCGACATTGGTGACTGCGGGAACGCAAAATTTCTGTTTAGCAAATGCGCCGACATTTGCGAGCATCCAAACTAACGAAACAAATATTGTTTGGTATACAGCTTCGACAGGCGGAACATTGATTCCATCTACGACAGCCTTGACAACAGGACAGTACTTTGCAGCAATTTCAGATGCAACAACAGGCTGCGAAAGTGCTTTAAGATTGACAGTTGATGTGATTGTAAATGATCCGGGAACACCGACATTGGTGACTGCGGGGACACAAAGTTTCTGTAAAGAAGATCTTCCGACATTTGCCAGCATCCAAACTAACGAAACAAATATTGTTTGGTATACAGCAATAACAGGCGGAACATTAATTCCATCTACTACAGCTTTAACAACAGGCCAGTATTTTGCGGCTATCTCAGATCCAGCGACAGGCTGCGAGAGCGCCACAAGGTTGACGGTTGATGTGATAGTTAATGATCCGGGAACACCAACATTGGTTACTGCAGGAACGCAAAACT
>NZ_JBEWQE010000037.1:0-1620 GCF_040538975.1 Flavobacterium sp. UW10123 | reverse complement strand
TTGAATGCATATTTCGTATTTTATGCAGGTTGGGGTTTACCCATTTTATGGAGTTTTCAGCTTTTCTGCCTCTTTTCTGAAGAGATTTCAGACTTCAAAGTTTCTTTTCTTTCGTTTTTAATCCCGCAAAGGCGCTAAGATGCCAAGCTTGCCCTTTTCTTTCTTCTGAAAACCGATGCCCTAGCCCTGATAGGAGTGGAAATCCTTTTTATGGCGGGGTTCGCCATAAAAAGATTGAAGCGGATAGCGGGATTAAGCTCCTAATCAATATTAAAACCGCAATGCTGGAATTCCAAACTCCTAAACTTTAAAAAACTTCAACTACCCTCCAGCCAAACAACAAACAACTTACAATTATACATTAAATCCATTTCTCCCCTTAATATAAATTTAAAAACAAACCTCTTTTCAGACATTTTGCAACATGCCTCATCCTGAAAAAAGCTAATTTAATTATGTCACCAAAAAAGAGAGGTATTAAAAAGAGCTGTAACCGAATGCATTACATATTTATGCATTCAAAAAAAATAGGCTATTAAAGGATTTTAATTGAGATTATTTTGCGAAGTAGATTTTCGTCGTCGTTATTCACACTAGAAGCCACAATTCCATTGACAGTTTGACAAAAAAAAAGCGAAAATTTACATATATAAAAAAACTAGCACCAGGATAGCTTATAAAAACATCTCAATCTAAAAAAGCCCAAAGCACAATTAGCCAATAAGGAACAAAAGCTACTAGTTTTTAAAAAGTTTCTAAAAACAGCCAAACGCAAGCTAAAATCGAAATTATACAAAAGTCTAGTCTCAAGCTGTCCAAAAACACAGGATTCATCATTACAAATATGCCGATTGCTTGGATATAGAAATAACTTGACTATAAACAAATCCCATCACTTAAAATCAGACGCAACAATGTTCATCGTAAATCTTTGATAATATTAATTCATCAAAAGCCCTAAAAACTGTAACCTAAAATTTCATTATTTACTGACATATTATTTAAAAAAGCACCTAATGAAGATTGGCAGAGATAAATTATTCCTTTTTTTGACGCGATCAATATTTATTAATTCTTCAAAATTATCAGATGTTACAAAATGACAAATTAATATACCCATTACGCTTCTGCATTGGAAACTTTAGCCGGCTCGAGTTACTTATCTAAAAAATAAATAATCAGTGTATTTTTGTTGTTCTAAAAAAGTTTTTCATAAACATAATACAAAACAAACTGTCAGCCATATGAAAATGCAGTTTCAGAAAGAACAAATGGTATTTGAAAAGAATAATTTGTATTACCTGAATCTATGAACATTTCGAAAACCTAAAAAAGCAAGCTCTGGAATCTATTTTATTTTACAATAAGATTAGAGTGAATTTAGCAATAAACACTCTAAGCTCTAAATCAAGCATATACACAAAGCCAAATCAAACTTAAAAGAAAAAAGTATTTCATTTTCACCTTCACCCCAAAAGGATGCCGCTTCCATCGCTAACGCGGCTGGCTGAGACAGCTTTTTTCAAAAAGATATAAAAACAAAAAATCCCCATCAGATTACTGATGAGGATTCTTAAAAGAAAGGCGACGACATACTCTCCCACAATGCTGCAGTACCAT
>NZ_JBEWQE010000036.1:0-1835 GCF_040538975.1 Flavobacterium sp. UW10123 | reverse complement strand
CACTTACGATTGGGCTGACATTGCAGGAACTGATAATCCTGAGGATAGAACAGGACTTATTGCAGGCACTTACACCGTTACGGTAAAAGATGCAAACGGATGTTCTTCTGCTCAGCTTTCGGTGACGATCACAGAACCTGCCGCTGCAGTTACTGTAGCCAAAGCTTCCCAAACCGATGTATTATGCCATGGCGCCTCAACAGGAGCCATCGACATAACAGCTTCCGGAGGAGTTGGACCATACACTTACGACTGGACTGATCTTGCGGGAACTGATAATCCTGAGGATAGAACAGGACTTATTGCAGGTACTTACACCGTTACGGTAAAAGATGCAAACGGATGTTCTTCTGCTCAGCTTTCGGTGACTATCACAGAACCTGCCGCTGCAGTTACTGTAGCCAAAGATTCTCAAACCGATGTATTATGCCACGGCGCTTCAACTGGAGCCATCAATATAACAGCTTCCGGAGGAGTTGGACCATACACTTACGATTGGGCTGACATTGCAGGAACTGATAATCCTGAGGATAGAACAGGACTTATTGCAGGCACTTACACCGTTACGGTAAAAGATACAAACGGATGTACGTCTGCCCCTCTTTCTATAACAATTGGTCAACCTGGAACTCCTTTATCATGTTCTGTTGTCCAAAATAAACCAGTTACGTCAAATGGTTTAAGCAATGGTGAAGCAACTGTATCTCCAATTGGTGGTACTCCTGATTACACTTACTTATGGGATAATGGCGAAAACACCCCTAAAGCATTAGCGTTAAATGCTGGAACACATACCGTAAAAGTTACAGATGCAAACGGTTGTACTACTGAATGTAGTGTACTAATCACAGAACCTAACGTTCTTTCTTGTAGCATAGCTCAAGATGCTACTGCAAAATGTTATGGCGATAATACCGGCAAAGCTACGGTAACCGCTGTAGGTGGTAACGGAGAATATACATATCTTTGGGATAATGGAGAAACAAGCGCACAAGCAAATTCCTTAACAGCTGGCGTACATTCTGTAACAGTTACTGATAAATTGGGATACACTACAACATGTGAAATCACAATCGGTCAGCCACAATCTCCATTAAGTGCAACAACAACACAGATAGATGTGGTTTGTGGAGGCGGTACAACGGGTTCTGCCACTGTAACTCCATCTGGAGGAACAAGTCCTTACACTTACTCTTGGGATACAACTCCAGTTCAAACAGATGCTACAGCTACAGGACTTAAAGCAGGAACTTATAATGTAACGGTTAAAGATGAGAACTTATGTACAATTACAAAAACTGTAACTATTCTTGATGGAGATTCAGTTATACCAGTTATAAATCCATTGCCTGAAGTTAGCACAATCAATTGTCCTGCAGAACCAGTTTTTGCACAAGCAACTGCAACTGACAACAATGGAACAATATCTTCATTAACTTATGAAGACACAATTACAGAAGGAAACTGTACTGGAACTTATACAAAAACAAGAACATGGACTGCAAAAGATGCCTGTGGAAATGTTTCACTTCCTGTAAGTCAAACTATAATAGTCCAAGATAATTCTGCACCGACTTGGACCACTCAAGCTGGATCTTTAGACCAAACTATAGAATGCAGTGATGAACAAGCCCTAGCAAATGCTCAGGCTCAATTCCCTACAGCTTCTGACTTATGCGATGCCGATGTTTCGAACATCACTAAAGTAAGCGGACAGTTTGTAGCTTCTGAAGGATGCGCAAATGCTGGAACATACACCAACACTTGGACTGTAAAAGACGATTGCGGAAACACTTCTGAAACTTTCACTCAGATAATTACAATTGAGGACAAAA
>NZ_JBEWQE010000035.1:0-3025 GCF_040538975.1 Flavobacterium sp. UW10123 | reverse complement strand
GGCGAATGCTCTGCAACAGCGACGGCTCCGACTACAACTGATAATTGCAAAGGAACGGTTACAGGAACAACGACGGATCCACTGACATATACTGCTCAGGGAACTTATACGATTAACTGGAGTTTTGATGACGGAAACGGAAACGTAGAAACGGCGACTCAGGAAGTAATTATCAGTGATATTCAGAAACCATCAATCTCATGCCCATTGGCGGTTATAGTTTCGGCTGATGCTAATTCATGCAAAGCATCAGGAGTTGTTTTAGAAACTCCAACAGTATCAGACAACTGTACGGGAACGGTAGCAGTGACGAATGATGCACCGTCAAGTTTCCCAGTTGGAAATACAACAGTAACTTGGACAGCAATAGATTTGGCTGGAAATAAAGAGACTTGTACGCAAGTTGTTAATGTAATAGGTCATATTGAAGCAAATGATGATAGTATTTCTTCGTCAAATGGAGTAACTGGAGGAGCCGTAATTACTAATGTTTTTGATAATGATGTTTTAAATTGTAATAAAGTAAATAGAGGAGATGTTGATGTTACGATAAATGGTACGGTACCTTCAGAGTTAATTTTCAATACTGTAAATGGTGCTGTTTCAGTAAAACCGAATACACCAACAGGTACTTATACTTTTGATTATTCGATTTGTGAAATTGCTAATAGTGGAAATTGCAATACAGCTACAGTTAAAGTTGAAGTTGTAAATGATTTAATTGCGGTTAAAGATGATTTCGGAACAAAATCTTCAGGATCTACGTCAGCAATTATCGGAAATGTAAAATCAAACGATACTTTAGATGGAGTATTTGTTACGTCTGGAAATACAGTTGTGACCGTTGGCAGTGACGGACCATTAAGCGTTGCTGCAAATGGAGATGTTACTCTTGCATCAAACACGCCAAGCGGTTTATACAGCATCACATACCAAATCTGCGAAAAAGACGCTGATCCAGTCAATTGCGAGACAGCTACAGCAGAGGTTAAGGTTGTAAACGTAATTGATGCACTAGTTGATACGATTGATCCAATTAATGGAAACATTGGAGGAACTACTATATCTTTAATAACAAACGATACTTTAAATAATAATGAAGCTATAATTGGAACTGATCCAGGGAAAGTTACAATAAGTATTGTTGGAACTTTACCTTCAGGTTTAACATTAAATGCAAATGGTAGTATTACGGTAGATCCGGCAACTCCAAAAGGTAATTATAATATAGAATATAAGATTTGTGAAGCAGGTGCTATTCCAGAAAACTGCGATTCAGTAACTGTTACTGTGCCTGTAACAGCAGGGAACCTTGTTGCAAATGCAGATGAAATTCCATCAGTTTTAGGATCGAATGTTCCTCAGACTTTAGGGAAGAATGTTTTCGACAATGACACAAAAAACAACCAGCCGTTAAATCCGTCAGATGTTACGCTGAAAACTACAGCGGCAGATTCGAAAGGATATCTGACTGTAGATGCAAATGGAAACATTGTTTTAGAAGCAAATCCGCCAGCGGGAGATTACGAGCTGACTTATGAAATCTGTGAGAAACTGAATCCAGACAACTGCAGTTCAAATACTGTGAAGGTAACAGTAGGAACGCCAGTAATCGATGCGGTAGAAGATGTGATAGCTTCAATAAACGGAAATATCGGAGGAACAACAATTTCATTGACTGCAAATGATAAATTAAACGGAAATTCAATTGTGGTCGGAACAGGAGCAGGAGAAGTTAAGTTTGAAATTATAGGAACGCTTCCATCAGGATTGACTCTAAATTCAGACCATACCATTACTGTTGCGCCAAATACGCCAAAAGGAAACTATAATGTGGAATATAAAATCTGCGAAAATACGAATCCGCTAAACTGCGATTCAGTTACTATTACTGTTCCAGTTACGGCGGGAAATCTTGTGGCAAACGAAGACGTAATTCCATCAGTTTTAGGATCAAATGTTCCTCAGACTTTAGGGAAGAATGTTTTCGACAATGACACAAAAAACAACCAGCCGCTAAATCCGTCAGATGTTACGCTGAAAACTACAGCGGCAGATCCAAAAGGATACTTAACTGTAGATGCAAATGGAAACATTGTTTTAGAAGCAAATCCGCCAGCGGGAGATTACGAGCTGACTTATGAAATCTGTGAGAAACTGAATCCAGACAACTGCAGTTCAAATACTGTGAAGGTAACAGTAGGAACGCCAGTAATCGATGCGGTAGAAGATGTGATAGCTTCAATAAACGGAAATATCGGAGCAACAACAATTTCATTGACTGCAAATGATAAATTAAACGGAAATCCAATTGTGGTTGGAACAGCAGCAGGAGAAGTTAAGTTTGAAATCGTGGGAATGCTTCCAGCGGGACTTACTTTAAATTCGGATTACACCATTACTGTTGCGCCAAATACGCCTGCAGCAGATTATAATGTAGAATATAAAATCTGCGAAAACACAAATCCGCTAAACTGCGATTCAGTAACTGTTACTGTGCCTGTAACAGCAGGGAACCTTGTTGCAAATGCAGATGAAATTCCATCAGTTTTAGGATCGAATGTTCCTCAGACATTAGGAAAAAATGTTTTTGATAATGACACAAAAAATGCCCAGCCGTTAAATCCGTCAGATGTTACGCTGAAAACTACAACGGCAGATCCAAAAGGGTATCTGACTGTAGATGCAGACGGAAACATTGTTTTGGGAGCAAATCCGCCAGCGGGAGATTATGAGCTGACTTATGAAATCTGCGAGAAGCTGAATCCGGACAACTGCAGTTCAAACACTGTGAAAGTAACGGTAGCAATGCCAGTAATCGACGCGGTAGAAGATTTGATAACTCCAATAAACGGAAATATCGGAGGAAAAACAATAGCATTGACAGCAAATGACAAATTGAATGGAAATGCAATCGTAGTTGGAACAGCACCGGGAGAAGTTAAGTTTGAAATCGTGGGAATGCTTCCAGCGGGACTTACTTTAAATTCGGATTACACCATTACTGTTGCGCCAAATACGCCTG
>NZ_JBEWQE010000034.1:0-3204 GCF_040538975.1 Flavobacterium sp. UW10123 | reverse complement strand
TATTTCCTATTACTGCGCAGGGGACGACAGTGGTGACATGGAGCTTTGATGACGGAAACGGCAATGTTTCGACAGCCGATCAGAATGTAATTATAAGTCAAATTGCATTAGTGGGAACAGAAGCGGTAAATTGCTCTTCAAATGAATCAGCTTACAGTATTACTTTGACAGTAAGGGGTCAAGGGCCTTTTACTGCAATAGGAACTGGTGCCCCTGGAGTTTGGACAGGAAGTGAATGGACTTCTGGATTAATTAATTCTGGAACTAGTTATAATGTAAATCTGCAAGATTCAAATTCTTGTAATACAGTTATTGTTTCTGGAGCTTCGCCAAACTGCTGTACATTTGATGTGATATGTCCGACATTCCAGCCCTTAACAATTTCTTGTTATGATGAACTACCTTCTGATATAAGCTTAACAAAAGAACAGTTTGAAAACTTAGGAAATGGAGATGGACGTATTGTAAGTAACAATTGTGGTGTAATTGAAATTATAGCATCAAATGGTGACGATCCTGGCTGTAATGCCAATGTAATACGAACCTATACAATAACAGATTACGTAGATACAAACAATAATGGAGTAAGAGATGAAGGGGAAAATACCATCATAAATATTGCAATCTGTACACAAACAATACTCATTCATGATCAAACGGCTCCAGTATTTGCAGAAACACTTCCCGATATAGTAATAGAAGCCAACTGTGAAAACATACCTGCAGTGCAGACATTCACAGCAACAGATAACTGTGGAAATGCTTCGATAGCATTTAATGAAACAAAAGTTGATGGAGATTGCAGTAGTAAATATAAATTAATAAGAACTTGGATAGCATCAGATCAATGCGGTAATGAGAATTCATTTGTGCAAACCATAAATGTATCATGTGTAGAAGAAATCTACAATGCTGTATCTGCAAATGGTGACGGATTAAATGATAGTTTTTTTATTAAAGGAATCGATTGCTACCCTGATAATAAAGTGAAAATTTTTAATCGTTATGGAGTTATTGTTTACGAAAAAAATGGCTACGATAATATAACAAATCCATTTCAGGGATTTTCTGATGGGCGAGCAACTATTGGAAAAGGAAATAAACTGCCAACAGGAACGTATTTCTATACATTAGAATACAGCAGTAATGGTAAAAAAGTAGAAAAAGCAGGTTATTTATATGTAAATAGCCAATAGATTTATCATGCTAAATTTTTTAAGTACCTAAAAGTATAATTTTAAAAACTTTTAAGGTTATCTATGTATGAAGTTTCATTAGACATTTGCAAAACTTTATACGCCTGTTGAGATATGTCGTTTTTGGAATTCATAATATTTTGACATTTAATATTTTTGATAGTTTTTGAAAGGGGAAATGTACATTTCCCCTTTTTATTTATAATACCGATAATTTACTACAGTAAAATTCAAATTTTTAAGTTTTACCTTAAAATGTAACTTTAAAAACTTCTAGTGGCATTTATAAAATCTATTTCGAAAGAACTTTGTCTCCTAAATTAAGTGACGGGTTATAATCTGTTTCTTCAATTAGTTAGCAATTGAAGCATAAGTAGTAACTAATAGCTTTTTTTTAAGAAAAAAGAACAATTGTAAACAAAATGCTATGAAAAATAAATTACTTCCTTTACTTTTTGTGTTAGGCAGTTATTCGACCTATTCGCAAGTAGTAGTAGGTAAGAAAGACGCAAATCCTTCTGCGCAGTTAGAAGTTTTTGCAAGAGATAGGGGGCTATTGATTCCCCAGGTCCCCTTAAAAGGGAGTACCGATAAGACAACAATAACAAGCGGAAACGTTAACAGTCTACTTGTTTTTAATACCGCTACAATAGCAGATATCAAACCAGGATATTACTATTGGTACATTGACAGATGGTGCAGAATTGCACTTTCTGATGAAGGAGGTACAGGTAAAGAAGGAAAAGGTGTTTCAAATACCGAAATTAATCCAGCAGGAAACCTTATTATTACTTTAACTGATGGAACTAAAATCGATGCAGGCAAAGTAAAAGGCGATCAAGGACCTCAGGGTGTACAAGGAGCCAAAGGATCAGATGGAAAAGGCATTGCAGGAACATCTGTAGACGCTTCTGGAAATCTTATTATTACTTTAACTGATGGAACTAAAATAGATGCAGGCAAAGTAAAAGGGGCAGATGGTAAAAACGGATTGGATGGAAAAGGCATTGCAGGCACTTCTGTAGACACTTCAGGAAACCTTATTATTACTTTGACTGATGGAACTAAAATCGATGCAGGCAAAGTAAAAGGCGATCAAGGACCTCAGGGTGCACAAGGAGTCAAAGGATCAGATGGAAAGGGAATTGAAGGAACATTTGTAGACGCTTCTGGAAATCTTATTATTACCTATACAGATGGAACGACTTCAAATGCTGGAAAAGTTAAAGGAGCTGATGGTGTAGCAGGAGCTACAGGCGCAGCAGGTGCTACGGGTGCAACAGGAGCTACGGGTGCAACAGGAGCTACTGGTAGTTCAGGAGCTACAGGTGCTACGGGAGCTACAGGTGCAACGGGAGCTACAGGAGCAAATGGTGCAACGGGTGCAACGGGAGCTACAGGAGCTACAGGTGCAACAGGAGCTACTGGTAATTCAGGAGCTACGGGAGCAACAGGAGCTACAGGAGCAAATGGTGTAACGGGTGCTACGGGAGCTACAGGAGCTACTGGTAATTCAGGAGCAACGGGAGCTACAGGTGCAACAGGTGCTACAGGAGCTACAGGAGCAAATGGTGCAACGGGAGCTACGGGAGCAACAGGAGCTACAGGAGCAAATGGTGTAACGGGTGCTACAGGAGCTACGGGAGCTACAGGTGCAACAGGAGCTACAGGAGCTACAGGAGCTACAGGTGCTACGGGTGCAACAGGCGCTACAGGTGCAACAGGAGCTACTGGTAATTCAGGAGCAACAGGTGCAACGGGAGCTACAGGAGCAACGGGAGCTACGGGAGCAACAGGTGCAACGGGAGCTACGGGAGCTACAGGAGCTACAGGAGCAAATGGTGTAACGGGTGCAACAGGTGCTACGGGAGCAACTGGAGCAACGGTTACATCCTGTTAATCCAACTTTGCATTCACCGCCATAACTTGTTGCCAATTCCATCATCATCGGAGTTGAAACGATTGTTGAGCCAACGAATTGTTTTCCGTTAAGTTTACCTGCTTTTTT
>NZ_JBEWQE010000033.1:0-5138 GCF_040538975.1 Flavobacterium sp. UW10123 | reverse complement strand
AAGAAAGCTTCAAAATTTTTTCAATTTTTTCTTGCGAGAAACAAAAAGAAGTTTTAGTTTTGCACCCGCTTTGAAACAGAAGCGAAAACAAAGAAACAACGTTCGTAGACATATTGAATTGACAGCCGTCTTGTCCAAAAGGCAAGACAAATAAAGAATAAGAGTAATGGAATCGAGAGATTCGAAGAGAACCGATAGATAGGGCATCGCATATACATTATTAAAATATACGATGAAGAGTTTGATCCTGGCTCAGGATGAACGCTAGCGGCAGGCTTAACACATGCAAGTCGAGGGGTAGAAGTCTTCGGACTTTGAGACCGGCGCACGGGTGCGTAACGCGTATGCAATCTGCCTTCCACAGAGGGATAGCCCAGAGAAATTTGGATTAATACCTCATAGCATTGAGAACCGGCATCGGTTTTCAATTAAAGTCACAACGGTGGAAGATGAGCATGCGTCCCATTAGCTAGTTGGTAAGGTAACGGCTTACCAAGGCTACGATGGGTAGGGGTCCTGAGAGGGAGATCCCCCACACTGGTACTGAGACACGGACCAGACTCCTACGGGAGGCAGCAGTGAGGAATATTGGTCAATGGGCGCAAGCCTGAACCAGCCATGCCGCGTGCAGGATGACGGTCCTATGGATTGTAAACTGCTTTTGTACGGGAAGAAACACTCCCTCGTGAGGGAGCTTGACGGTACCGTAAGAATAAGGATCGGCTAACTCCGTGCCAGCAGCCGCGGTAATACGGAGGATCCAAGCGTTATCCGGAATCATTGGGTTTAAAGGGTCCGTAGGCGGTTTGGTAAGTCAGTGGTGAAAGCCCATCGCTCAACGGTGGAACGGCCATTGATACTGCCAGACTTGAATTATTGGGAAGTAACTAGAATATGTAGTGTAGCGGTGAAATGCTTAGAGATTACATGGAATACCAATTGCGAAGGCAGGTTACTACCAATTGATTGACGCTGATGGACGAAAGCGTGGGTAGCGAACAGGATTAGATACCCTGGTAGTCCACGCCGTAAACGATGGATACTAGCTGTTGGGCGCAAGTTCAGTGGCTAAGCGAAAGTGATAAGTATCCCACCTGGGGAGTACGAACGCAAGTTTGAAACTCAAAGGAATTGACGGGGGCCCGCACAAGCGGTGGAGCATGTGGTTTAATTCGATGATACGCGAGGAACCTTACCAAGGCTTAAATGCAGACTGACCGATTTGGAAACAGATCTTTCGCAAGACAGTTTACAAGGTGCTGCATGGTTGTCGTCAGCTCGTGCCGTGAGGTGTCAGGTTAAGTCCTATAACGAGCGCAACCCCTGTTGTTAGTTGCCAGCGAGTCAAGTCGGGAACTCTAACAAGACTGCCAGTGCAAACTGTGAGGAAGGTGGGGATGACGTCAAATCATCACGGCCCTTACGCCTTGGGCTACACACGTGCTACAATGGCCGGTACAGAGAGCAGCCACTGGGTGACCAGGAGCGAATCTATAAAGCCGGTCACAGTTCGGATCGGAGTCTGCAACTCGACTCCGTGAAGCTGGAATCGCTAGTAATCGGATATCAGCCATGATCCGGTGAATACGTTCCCGGGCCTTGTACACACCGCCCGTCAAGCCATGGAAGCTGGGGGTGCCTGAAGTCGGTGACCGCAAGGAGCTGCCTAGGGTAAAACTGGTAACTAGGGCTAAGTCGTAACAAGGTAGCCGTACCGGAAGGTGCGGCTGGAACACCTCCTTTCTAGAGCCCGAGTGTTAGCCGAAAGGCACGCTGGGGAAATAAGATGCCTAGGCTTTGGTTCTGGGTCTTGAAATTGCATTACTCTTGCTGTTAATTTAAAAAAAAAATGATAAGGAATTAAGAAGACAGAGTCTCGTAGCTCAGCTGGTTAGAGTACTACACTGATAATGTAGGGGTCGGCAGTTCGAGTCTGCCCGGGACTACTAAAATCTTAAGGCCGAAAGGAAATTTTAGAAGTTGAGTATTATGGGCATAACTCATAACTAATAACTCATAGCTAAAGAAATGGGGGATTAGCTCAGCTGGCTAGAGCGCCTGCCTTGCACGCAGGAGGTCAACGGTTCGACTCCGTTATTCTCCACAAAAGCGTAAGCTTTAAAGTTCATTGACATATTGGGATAAGAAAATAATAAGAAAGTAGAAAGCGTTTTTATTAGCAATAATAAAAACAAACAAAACGGATCATATTAAATTATGATTTGGTGCAATAAGCAAAATAAGGGCGCATGGGGAATGCCTAGGCTCTCAGAGGCGATGAAGGACGTGATAAGCTGCGAAAAGCTGCGGGGACTGGCACACACAGATTGATCCGCAGATATCCGAATGGGGCAACCCGCTATATTGAAGATATAGCACACCGATAGGTGGGCAAACCCGCTGAACTGAAACATCTAAGTAGGCGGAGGAGAAGAAAACAAAAGTGATTCCGTAAGTAGTGGCGAGCGAACGCGGATTAGCCCAAACCAGGATTGTTACGGCATTGCTGGGGTTGTAGGACCGCGATATTTCATGCATGAGGAACCGGAAGCTTCTGGAAAGGAGCGCCATAGAGGGTGACAGCCCCGTACGGGCAACAAATGTAATGGATAGCGGTATCCTGAGTAGGGCGGGGCACGTGAAACCCTGTCTGAATTCGGCGGGACCATCCGCTAAGGCTAAATACTCCTGAGAGACCGATAGTGAACCAGTACCGTGAGGGAAAGGTGAAAAGAACCGTGAATAACGGAGTGAAATAGATCCTGAAACCATGCGCTTACAAGCGGTCGGAGCCCTTTAGTGGGGTGACGGCGTGCCTTTTGCATAATGAGCCTACGAGTTAACGCTGCTGGCAAGGATAAGTGGTTAAGCCATGGATCCGCAGCGAAAGCGAGTCTGAATAGGGCGCTTTAGTCAGTAGTGTTAGACGCGAAACCGTGTGATCTACCCATGGGCAGGTTGAAGCTGTGGTAACACACAGTGGAGGACCGAACCGGTTGACGTTGAAAAGTCTTCGGATGACCTGTGGGTAGGGGTGAAAGGCCAATCAAACTCGGAAATAGCTCGTACTCCCCGAAATGCATTTAGGTGCAGCGTTATTTTAGTTATATAGAGGTAGAGCTACTGATTGGATGCGGGGGCTTCACCGCCTACCAATTCCTGACAAACTCCGAATGCTATATAATGATTGATAACAGTGAGGGCTTGGGTGCTAAGGTCCAAGTCCGAGAGGGAAAGAACCCAGACCATCAGCTAAGGTCCCCAAATATATGCTAAGTTGAAAGAACGAGGTTTGTCTGCCCAGACAGCTAGGATGTTGGCTTGGAAGCAGCCATTCATTTAAAGAGTGCGTAACAGCTCACTAGTCGAGCGGACGAGCATGGATAATAATCGGGCATAAGCATATTACCGAAGCTATGGATTTTGTGGCAACACAAAGTGGTAGGGGAGCATTCTGACAGGGCTGAAGGTGTATCGTAAGGTATGCTGGACCGGTCAGAAAAGAAAATGTAGGCATAAGTAACGATAATGCGGGCGAGAAACCCGCACACCGAAAAACTAAGGTTTCCACAGCTATGCTAATCAGCTGTGGGTTAGTCTGGACCTAAGGCGAACCCGAAAGGGACAGTCGATGGCCAACGGGTTAATATTCCCGTACTTCTTATTGCTGTGATGGGGTGACGGAGTGATGAAAGCGCCGCGAACTGACGGAATAGTTCGTTAAAGCACCTAGCTATAGGCTCTCTAGGCAAATCCGGAGAGTTTGGTGAAATGCGATAGTACTCGGAGTCTTCGGACAAAGAGATAGTGCGCCTAAGGGCTTCCAAGAAAAACCTCTAAACTTCAGGCAGTAAGAACCAGTACCGTAAACCGACACAGGTAGTTGAGGAGAGAATCCTAAGGTGCTCGAGAGATTCATGGCTAAGGAATTAGGCAAAATAGACCTGTAACTTCGGGAGAAAGGTCGCCCCGAGCAATCGGGGCCGCAGTGAAGAGGTCCAGGCGACTGTTTATCAAAAACACAGGGCTCTGCAAAATCGTAAGATGAAGTATAGGGCCTGACACCTGCCCGGTGCTGGAAGGTTAAGAGGAGATGTTATCTTCGGAGAAGCATTGAATTGAAGCCCCAGTAAACGGCGGCCGTAACTATAACGGTCCTAAGGTAGCGAAATTCCTTGTCGGGTAAGTTCCGACCTGCACGAATGGTGTAACGATCTGGACACTGTCTCAGCCATGAGCTCGGTGAAATTGTAGTAACGGTGAAGATGCCGTTTACCCGCAGTGGGACGAAAAGACCCTGTGCACCTTTACTATAGCTTAGTATTGACCTTGGATAAATGATGTGTAGGATAGGTTGGAGACTATGAAGCGGCGTCGCCAGGCGTTGTGGAGTCATTGTTGAAATACAACCCTTTGTTTATCTGAGGCCTAACCCCATAGAAGTGGGGGACAGTGCTTGGTGGGTAGTTTGACTGGGGTGGTCGCCTCCAAAAGAGTAACGGAGGCTTCTAAAGGTTCCCTCAGTACGCTTGGTAACCGTGCGTAGAGTGCAATGGCATAAGGGAGCTTGACTGAGAGACATACAGGTCGATCAGGTACGAAAGTAGAGCATAGTGATCCGGTGGTTCCGCATGGAAGGGCCATCGCTCAAAGGATAAAAGGTACGCCGGGGATAACAGGCTGATCTCCCCCAAGAGCTCATATCGACGGGGGGGTTTGGCACCTCGATGTCGGCTCGTCACATCCTGGGGCTGGAGAAGGTCCCAAGGGTTGGGCTGTTCGCCCATTAAAGTGGCACGCGAGCTGGGTTCAGAACGTCGTGAGACAGTTCGGTCTCTATCTACTGCGGGCGTTAGAAATTTGAGTGGATCTGATTCTAGTACGAGAGGACCGAATTGGACTAACCTCTAGTGTATCTGTTGTCCCGCCAGGGGCACCGCAGAGTAGCTACGTTGGGAAGGGATAAGCGCTGAAAGCATATAAGCGCGAAACCCACCACAAGATGAGATTTCTTTTAAGGATCGTGGAAGATGACCACGTTGATAGGCTACAGATGTAAAGGCAGTAATGTCATAGTCGAGTAGTACTAATAATCCGTAAGCTTATGCACAAACCTTTTCCCCGCTCAAGGGCGGGGA
>NZ_JBEWQE010000032.1:0-5543 GCF_040538975.1 Flavobacterium sp. UW10123 | reverse complement strand
ATGAAAAGAAGTAGTGTTTGGTGGTCAATTTGAACCGAAACAAGGTGGTCAGTTTAAATTGAAAAGGAGTGGTCAGTTTGACCCGAAATCGATGGTCACTTTATGCTGAAAAAGCGTGGTCAATTTGACCGCTTTTTCCACAAAGGACGTAAGCTTTTTTGGGTTGATTTTTTAGATATCTAAAAAATGAGGAAGAGAAGATATTTTTTTGAACAATTAAGGGAGGATTTTGCTGAGTTTTTGCAAAATCCTCCCTTAAATATAATGGTATTATCTTAGGCTATTTGGCAGCTAAAATGTCCAATTTTTCAATAGACGGAGGTGTTGCCAATAGGTCTGGTGCATTTTCCATTAATGCTTTTGCGATCTTACCGCCAAGGTGTGCCTCTCTGCCTTCTTCGTTTGAAAAAGTATCGTAAATACCGAAGGTAGAAGCATCAATACGGAATGCATACCACGTAACGGTACCGGCTTCTTCAAGAGCAAGCGGTAATGCTCCTGTAATAAAATCTTCAACGTTTTTTTCTTGGCCGGCCTTTGCTTCCAACCGAACTAACAATCCTAATTTTTTCATTGTTTTTATTTTTTAGTTAAACAATTCTTTAATCACAAAATTAGAAAAAACCAGCGCTGCTTCGTTTATTAGTTTGGTTCAATAAGTTATGAAAAGAGGTCAATTAGAGTGGATGTGGTTGGGGCTATACCCAAATTCATTTTTAAAGGCTGCACTAAAATTTGACAAGCTGCCATAGCCAAAGTCCATAAAAATTTCGGAAGGTGTGACTTGGTTATTATGTAACAATTCTTTGGCCTTGTTAAGCCGTTTTTGCTGAAACCATTTCCCTGGAGATTTCTGGTATATACTTATAAATTTTCTCTTAAAAGTAGAGGCACTCATATTGCACAGAAAGGCTATTTCGTCAATATTCAAGTTCGTATAAAGGTTCTTTTCAATTACCATTTTAAATGATAATTCTCTTTCATTGATTAGTAAATAATGTAAGTAATCTAAAAATACCGTCCCATATTTATCAGCCAGATAAAGCATTATTTCTTCAAATTTCAGTTCCAAAATCTTTTGAGAGATAGATTGTTGCAAACCAAAAATCTGTTGGAGCGAATGAATATAATGGATGATAAAATTGTCTTTCTCTAAGAGGAAATAAGGTATATCCGTTATCTTTTTATCTGAGGCATTCTGACTGAAAGAATGGGAATGTTTCAATAAAAAATCGGTGATGTTTTTGTGAGAAAAGAAGAAGAGTAAACAACGGTATGAGCTTACACCTACCAGTTCGGTAACCAAAACATTATTAGATGTGATAAGTAGCGATTGTGTTTCATTGATTGAAATGATATCATTAGAAAAGTGAATGTTTTTTTGACCATCCAATAAGAAACTGAATACATTTTTATTCAGGCCAATCTTGTTTCTAGAACCGTTCTTATACACTTCGTAATTGAAAATTTGCAAATCCGAAGTATGAGTTTCGTTATGTTCCCATAGATCTTCGGGAAGGTTTGTAATGTCCATCGTCAAAATTAAATTGATTTTTTACGGAGTGTTCTTTGGTTGTGTCATTAAAAAATTCGTTCCAAAAGCGATTTTAGCCATTTGAGTTTTTTCTTGCTGTAAGGAGGGTACTTGATAACGCCTTACCACCTGACGAATAGATAAGCTCAAAAAGCTGTTGCTTTCTTTCATCCATCTTTTTCGGGAATATTTCCAAAAGTTTTTCCGAAACCTTTTCTACAAAGCTATCTAAGCTTGTAAGGTCTTCTTTAGAAATATCCCAAAAACCTGCGGGAAGCCGAATCTCATCTTTTCCAAAATCTGTCCCGTTGTATCCGAGCCGGTATTCGGCACCGAGCAAGGTAAGACTTACCATAAAAAGCTTTGTTTGCTTTTTGAAAATATACCGCCTTGCTTTTTTATCCAGATTAAATAATTCGGCTACCAATGGTTCCTGATCTGTACAGCTAAACATAATGTCCACTCTTCCATCGGGAAAAATAATGACTTCTTTATCTTCATCGGTATGATTGGCGCATAGCAGGAAACTCTCCACAAAACCGGAGAGCCGTTTGTCAGGAACAATTTTTATGTACTCAAAATCTTGCATCGTTTTTATGTGCATCTGACCTGGGAAGAAATATTGGATATTCTTAATCAATCTGTCAGATGAATTATATATGCAAAACTAACAAAAAAAAAACAGTCTAAAATACACCACCACACCCGGCAAATGCTGAGTGTGGTGGTGTAAGATTTTACCATTAATGAGGTCGTATGGGCTGTTACAACTCATAGATTTCTTTTAATGCTTCTTTCAATGCCAAAGGTTTTCTTCCCAAAAGGTTTTCCAGATCGTTTGTTACCTCTTCAAACTGGTGGTTTTTCTGATCTTCGGCAAAACCGGCGGTTAGTAAAATGGCAAATTCGGGAACGCCAAACTGCTTTAGTTTTTCGGTAAACTCTGTTGGGGCGGCATTGGTGTAAGAAACCGATTTGCCTGAACGATTTAGTAACCTAACCTTGTCATTTTAAGCCCAAAACTTGTCGGACACCTACTTCCAAATTTTGCCTCACGTTTTATAAACCACTGTATATGAACTGTCTTAACCGTTTTGCTTATTTTTGCTTTCTCCTAATATTTTTAGCTAAAAAATCGACTTTCACCGCTACATATTCGGCATAGCCACGGGCATTTGGTGAAAGTGCAAAAACCGCTTCGCCTACTTCAAAACCATCGGCACCTTCCGTTTTTTCTACAATTTCGCCAGATATATCCCAACCTATGGAAAAGATGAAAGCTGAGAATGCCAGTTTTGAAACTGGAAAGGCTGCTCTGCAAAACTGGTACAACAATGATCGCGGGGAATCGCTTTTTGCGGAACTGTCATTTAATTTTAAAAAAAAGTATGAGGAATAAAATAAAAAAAAGATGGAGTACAGTTTTATTGTTTTCATCTGCCCAAGCTCTTTTTCAGACGGGCTCTATATTGGTTATGGCTTTATCTGGTCTTGTCGGTTTAGAGATTGCGCCAGAGAAAAGTCTGGCTACGCTGCCCATTGCTATGATTTCAGTTGGAACCGTTCTTATGATGATTCTCGCTTCTCTTATTATTAAAAAGATGGGCCAGAGAAAAGCATTTCTTATTGGGACAATCATCGGCGTGCTTGCGGGAATGCTTTCATTTTACGCTATTTTAAAAAACTCATTTGTTCTATTTGTTTTAGGAAACACCCTTATAGGAGTCTGCCAGGCTTTTACACAATATTATCGTTTTGCAGCCGCCGATTCGGTTCCTCAGAAGATCAAAGGAAAAGCAATATCATTTGTGATCGGAGGCGGAGTTGTGGCCGCAATTGCGGGACCGGCCTTAGCCAGATCTACCCAGAATATTGGCGCGGTTTCATTTGCCTATTCCTTTTTATCCATCTCTTTTTTGAGTATCATTTCTTTTCTGGTTATTTTTGGTCTAAAAGAGAAAAAACGTATAACGGCGCAGCAGAAGGATTTTCAGTTTAAGCAATCAAGACCGCTGGGGGAAATTATGGGACAGAATAAAACCATTTTGGCTTTATTATCCTCGGCAGTAGGATATTCCGTGATGATAATGATTATGACCGCAACACCTTTGGCAATGCACCACTGCGGCTATTCCGGCGATGATTCGTCTGTTGTGATACAGTGGCATGTGCTTGGAATGTTTGTGCCTTCTTTTTTTACCGGCACTTTGATTGAGAAATTTGGCACGGGCAGAATAATTCTGTCTGGTGTAGGCATACTGTTTTTGCATTTATATCTGGTTCTGACAGGCACTGATTTTCTTCATTTTGTGTCCGGTCTTATCTTTCTTGGAATAGGCTGGAACTTTATGTTTGTAGGCGGCTCAACTTTATTGTCAAAGGTATATCGAGAAGATGAAAAAGAAAAAGTCCAGGCTTTTCATGATTTTTTTGTTTACATTATCATGAGCATTTCGAGCCTTTCAGCAGGTGGCCTTCTGAGCAGGTGGGGATGTAAAGGAGTAAACATAGCTGCAATTCCAATGCTTCTAATTGTTCTCGGGGCTTTTGCAATTATGAAAGCGAAACATAAAAGAGAAAAAAGAGTGGCTGGTTTTTAACGCCAAGAAAGCGAATCATTTCAAACAAATAAAAAATGGCGCCAAATTGTCTTCAATTGGCGCCATTTGGCTTTGTGACAGGAACAGGACAAATTTCAACATCATTTTTGGATGATTTGAAGAAATTGGCTTTCTATATGTAGTGGTCAGTCTTCCATTGGCTTTGTAAATTTGGTTTAGATGTCCTGTTGGGGATTGATGTAAAAATTATAAAAACTAAATTGGTTTATTGCAGTAAACTAATATACAATTCTACAATATTATATGATTTACCAACTATTGCAGTCAGAAGAATTGTCGTTGTGTACTTTTCGACACTCCTACAAACTATTATTAGTGAATTATCATCTCTTTTTCTCAATTAGTTCGCTGGCATAGTCAGAAAATGAATTTGTGCAAGTGCCACTTGCACAATATAAAAAAAATGGTCCAATTGTCTTCAATTCGCGCCATTTGGCTTTTTGACCACGGTATAAAAGCTTCAGGCATTTAAAAAACACGCAGAACGACAATCGCGCAGGATTGGCAGAAATTGATTCCATCAGTCTGCTGTTCCGGATAAAAAAGCAGTAATGGTCCAGATAGTTTTTTTCTTGTTTTAATCATAAAATGATAAAGGTGTGATTTGCGATGCTGCAATTGTTTAAAAGTAAATTTTCCATGAAGGATGCCATTTAAATTTCTTCACTTTTTTAACATTGCAGAGAAGTGGGGATTGGGGCTAAATAATTATATTTGATTAAAGAAATATACCAAAAACAAATCAAACAGATCTTTCACAATGGACAAAGCTATACAATTAAAGGTTAGAAAAGATTTGGATGCACATCAGCAGCATACGATCCTAAAGCTCAAAGGCAGCCTGATTTCAAAAGGGTACACCGAGATCATACATATTCTGGACCAGGACGAAGAATTCCATATCAATACCTTTGAAACGGACAAAGAGAAACGCAATGAAGTCCAGCAGTATATTGCCGCCTTCATCGATCAGGAAAACCTTATGGACACCATCAGCATCAAATAATATAAAAGTCTTACGGAAAACCAGCCCGCCGGCCGAGAGGCAGGCGGGCTTCCGATCTTTGATGCAAGCCCTAAAAAAAGCCGATAGGATTATCGGCTTACTTTTTTTGCTTTTCTTTTTTTCATCCTTTCCCTGATCTGATACAGGTTTTCAGACAAAAGGCTCAGAATCTTTTTATGATGTTTTGAGGGCTTGTTTTTCATTCCCCTGCATTGGAGGATTTCCATACGGCTGAGCGATATTTCAATGGTTTCCACGGATTTTTCGCCCATTTTAGCCGAGAGTATCAGCGAATCCTTTTTGGCGTAATACTCATTGGTAAAGACACAATGCCCCAAATCATCGCCTTCGCGCATAAAATCCCTAACGTTTTCAATTACGC
>NZ_JBEWQE010000031.1:0-7556 GCF_040538975.1 Flavobacterium sp. UW10123 | reverse complement strand
CTACGGGAGCAACAGGTGCAACGGGAGCTACGGGAGCTACAGGAGCTACAGGAGCAAATGGTGTAACGGGAGCTACGGGTGCAACGGGAGCTACAGGAGCTACGGGAGCAACAGGAGCTACAGGAGCTACAGGAGCAAATGGTGTAACGGGTGCTACAGGTGCTACAGGCGCTACGGGTGCAACAGGAGCTACGGGAGCAACAGGAGCTACAGGAGCAAATGGTGTAACGGGTGCTACAGGTGCTACGGGAGCTACAGGAGCTACTGGTGCAACAGGCGCTACGGGAGCAACAGGAGCAAGAGGTGTGACCGGATCAGATGCAACTGTAACCAAGGCAGATTTAAAAGCAACAAGCCCTATCACAATTTCGGGTACAGGTAAAGTTGTAGATAGTGATTTAACAATTGGTATTGATTCTAAGGATCTTACAACTACAACTCCAAGTGCAGTTTTACAAGTTACAAATGGAACTGGAGCAGTCTTGAAAAATGCACAGGTTAACATTGTTCCTGCGGTAAACAAACCGGCAATGCTAATTACGGATAAACCGGGAACAGTAAAATGGTCAGATGATTATCCTTGGCTGTTAGGTGGTAACGATGGAAATAGCGGTTTAGATGTTATTAAAAATTTAGGAACAAAAACGAATTTTGATCTGCCATTCATTACAAATAATAAGGAATGGATGAGGTTGACAGTTGCTGGAAGATTAGGAATTGGAACAATAGTTCCACAAGCAGGAATTCATTTAAAGAGTTCTGATGCTATAAATAATGATGTTATTTTTGAAGGAATTGGAGATAACTCAGCAATGCAACTGTATTTTACACCTGCAACTGCTGGAACATTGGCCAAAAATCAAAGGTTAGGTCAGTTTACTATTGGATATACTAATGCGGGAGGCTCGTTTGTAAAAGGTTCAAGTGTTATGTCTAGTTACAAAGGAACAGACAATGGAACAACAAATGCAACCGATTTACAGTTTTGGACATCAAATTCAGTAAGAGCAACTATTGATGAAAATGGTAGTTTAGGAGTAGGTACAACAGCTCCAGATCCAGCATCTATTGTAGATATTGTAAATGGGGCAAAAGGAGTTTCTTTCCCTCAGGTGAGCTTAACTACTACTACTACAAAACCAGCTTCGGGCAATACTCCAAAAGATGGTACAGTAGTATATAATGCAAATGCTTCTATCACAGGAACAGGAGCATATGGTAAAGGTATGTACTATTGGGATGGAGGAACTTCAGGAAACTGGAGCTTCATGAAAAACTTGACAGATGATACTATAGATTGGCATGTTGGAGGTAATAAGAATGGAGCTCTTAAAACGATTGGGACAAATGATAATTTTGACCTGCCGTTTATGACAAATACTAAAGAAAGAATGCGTTTAACTACTAGTGGTAAATTGGTCATTGGAGGAACTGTCCCTACTTCTGCATTGCAAGTGAGTAACATAACAACAGATGATGATATGGATGATATACGTCTAATAACATATTCTGATGGCACAAATACACCAGATGTCGTATTTACGCGTGTTAATGGTACTACTGCTACTCCAAAAAATCTTACATTTGGACAAGGAATTGGGGGGGTAACATTCCAAGCACAGGCCAATGGTCGTATTACTGGTGTAGCCTCAATAAATGCAAATTATATAGGAAATGGAACTACTGATGCTTCGGAACTTACCTTTTCTACTGGTAATACCATAACCATTAACGAAAGTGGTTCTTTTTATCCAAGTACTAATGGTACTCAAAGTTTAGGTCTTTCTAATAATAGATGGTCTGCAGTATATGCCGCTATGGGTACAATTCAGACCTCAGATATTCGTTTGAAGAAAAATATTGAACCTTTAAAATATGGTTTAGAAGATGTTATGAAAATTGATCCAATTTCTTATAGCTGGAAAGACGACGAAACCAACAAAGTAAGAGTTGGGGTATCGGCACAGCAATTGCAAAAAGTGTTGCCAGAAGTGGTTTCTGTAGGCGATGATGAAGCTAAAACATTAGGTGTAAATTACGCCGAAATGGTACCGGTATTAATCAATGCTATTAAAGAGCAGCAAGCTCAAATTAAAGACCAGAAGGCAGCATTAGAGTCTAAGGATTCAGAAATTAAATTATTACAAGAGCGTACGCAAAAACTGGAAAAAGCAGTTGAGCAATTATTGCAAAAATAATTAGTATACTTTATTGTATAAGAGTAAAAGAGGAAGCAAATGCTTCCTCTTTTTTTTGTACATCTCACATCTCACAATTCACCTTTCTCATATCAAAAAAAATAGCCTAATTTATAATTTTAAAAACTTTTAGGGGTCTTTTTGTCAATGGTTTAGGTGGAAATTTGTAGTGTCAAAAATGAAATATAAAAAACTCACTATTTGACCAAAAACAAAAACAATCCTTAATAAGAATGCCATGAAAAATAAAATACTTCCTTTGCTTTTTGTGCTAGGCGGTTATTCAGCTTACTCACAAGTAGTAATAGGTAAACAGGAAGCAAACCCTTCTGCACAGTTAGAAGTTTTTGCAAAAGACCGAGGGATTTTAATTCCTCAAATTCCCCTAAAGGGAAGTACAGATCAAACCACTATTAAAAGTGGTAACGTAAATAGTCTGCTTGTTTTTAATACCGCTACAATAGCAGATATCAAACCGGGCTACTACTATTGGTACATTGACAGATGGCGCAGAATTGCACTTTCAGATGAAGCAGGTTCAGGTAAAGAAGGAAAAGGAATATCAAATACTGATATTACCCCTGCAGGAAATCTTATTGTTACTCTAACTGATGGAACTAAAATTGATGCGGGAAAAGTAAAAGGTGATCAAGGGCTTCAAGGTATTCCAGGTACAAATGGTAAAAACGGATTGGACGGAAAAGGCATTGCAGGAACATCTGTCGACGCATCAGGAAATCTGATCATTACCTACACAGACGGAACGACTTCAAGTGCAGGGACAGTTAAAGGAGCAGACGGTGCAAATGGTAAAAACGGACTGGATGGAAAAGGCATTTCGGGAACATCTGTCGACGCATCAGGAAATCTGATCATTACCTATACAGACGGAACGACTTCAAGCGCAGGCGCAGTTAAAGGAGCTGACGGCGCAAATGGTAAAAACGGACTGGATGGAAAAGGCATTTCAGGAACATCTGTCGACGCATCGGGAAATCTGATCATTACCTATACAGACGGAACGACTTTAAGTGCAGGGACAGTTAAAGGAGCAGACGGTGCAAAAGGCGAAAAGGGCGACCAAGGTATTCAGGGCGTTGCAGGAGCCAATGGAGCAGACGGCGCAAAAGGCGACCAGGGCGAGAAAGGCGAAAAGGGCGACCAGGGTATTCAGGGCGTTGCAGGAGCCAATGGAGCTGACGGCGCGAAAGGCGACCAGGGCGAGAAAGGCGAAAAGGGCGACCAGGGTATTCAAGGTATCGCAGGAGCCAATGGAGCTGACGGTGCAAAAGGCGATCAGGGCGAGAAAGGCGAAAAGGGCGACCAGGGTATTCAGGGCGTAGCAGGAGCCAACGGAGCTGACGGCGCAAAAGGCGACCAGGGCGAGAAAGGCGAAAAGGGCGACCAGGGTATTCAGGGCGTTGCAGGAGCCAATGGAGCTGACGGTGCGAAAGGCGACCAGGGCGAGAAAGGCGAAAAGGGCGACCAGGGTATTCAGGGCGTTGCAGGAGCCAATGGAGCTGACGGTGCAAAAGGCGACCAGGGCGAGAAAGGCGAAAAGGGCGACCAGGGTATTCAGGGTGTTGCAGGAGCCAATGGAGCTGACGGCGCAAAAGGCGACCAGGGTGAGAAAGGCGAAAAGGGAGACCAGGGTGAGAAAGGCGAAAAGGGAGACCAGGGTATTCAAGGTATCGCAGGTTCTGATGCAACCGTAACGAAAGCAAATTTAAAAACAACAAGCCCGATAACAATTTCAGGTGCAGGTAAAATTGTAGACAGTGATTTAACAATTGGTATTGATTCTAAAAATCTTACTACTACAACTTCAAGTGCAGTTTTACAAGTTGTAAATGGTAACGGAGCGGTCTTGACAGATGCTCAAGTTAATATAGTTCCGGCGGTAAACAAACTAGCAATGCTAATTACGGATAAACCGGGAACAGTAAAATGGTCAGATGATTATCCTTGGCTGTTAGGAGGTAATGACATAAATAATGGTTTAGATGCAATTAAAAACTTAGGAACGAAAACAAATTTTGATCTGCCATTCATCACAAATAATACGGAATGGATGAGACTTACAACTGCAGGACGATTAGGACTAGGTATTATTACACCTCAGGCAGGAATTCATTTAAAGAGTTCAAATGCTTTAACGAATGATGTTATTTTTGAAGGTATCGGAGATAATTCAGCTATGCAGTTATACTTTACACCTGCAACAGCAGGAACATTGGCCAAAGGTCAAAAGTTGGGCCAGTTTACAATAGGCTATACTAATAGTGGAGGTTCGTATGTAAAAGGTTCAAGTATTATGTCTAATTATAAAGGAACCGACAATGGAACAACAAATGCAACCGATTTGCAATTTTGGACATCAAATTCAATAAGAGCAACTATTGATGAAAATGGTAGTTTAGGGGTGGGTACAACAGCGCCAGATCCCGCTTCTATTGTAGATATTGTAAATGGGGCAAAAGGAGTTTCTTTTCCTCAGGTGAGTTTAGCTAGTACCACAACCAAACCAGCTTCAGGCAATACACCAAAAGACGGAACCGTAGTGTACAACGCAAATGCTTCTATCACAGGAACAGGAGCAAATGGCAAAGGTATGTACTATTGGGATGGAGGGGCTTCAGGAAACTGGAACTTTATGAAAAATCTCAAAGATGATACAATAGACTGGCATGTTGGCGGAAATAATAATGGCGCTCTCAAAACGATTGGGACAAATGATAATTTTGATTTGCCTTTTGTTACTAATAATAAAGAATGGATGAGATTAACAAATGCTGGTAAACTAGGGCTTGGTACTGATACCCCAGGTTCAGGTCTGCATGTTGTTAGTGAAGATAAAGATGATAGTTTTGATGATGTAAGAATTAGTACCATTAATGGAAACAATAATCCATTGGCTACTCCGGCATTCATACTTGCACGTGCAAAAGGAACTGCCGCTGTTCAACAAAATCTTGCAGCAGGTGATGCAATTGGATCAATAATTTTTCAGCCTCGTTATAACGGAACGTATTCATCACTTTCAGCAATTGGCGCAATTTATAAAGGAAATGGAACATCACCTTTAAGTAATTTGACATTCTCAACTAGTCAGGGGGTAAAAATGACACTTGATGAAAATGGATATTTAGGAATCGGAACAACTACTCCTAGTGTTGGGCTTCATGTAAAAAGTTCTACTGGTTCAGGAAATGATGTGATATTTGAAGGAGTGAATCGTAGTTCTACTTTTTCAATGAACTATACTACATCAAACGCTACACTTGCATCAAATACAATGCTTGGAAAAATGAACTTTGGTTATGCTCTTAATGGATCGAGCACATTTGTAAATGCTTCAAGTATTATGAGTAGTTATTTAGGTAATGGAACTAGTAATTCGAGCGATCTTCAGTTTTTTACTTCAGGAGCTATAAGAGTTACTATAGATAAAGATGGTAGTTTTATTCCTAGCGGAAATGGTGCACAGACTTTGGGAGGAGCAACTAATAGATGGGGAACTATTTATTCAGCAAACGGAACTATACAGACTTCAGACATTCGCTTAAAGAAAAATATTGAGCCATTAAAATATGGTTTAGAAGATGTAATGAAAATCGATCCAATCTCCTACACTTGGAAAGACGATGCTTCAAATAAAATGAAAGTTGGGGTGTCGGCACAGCAGGTGCAAAAAGTATTGCCAGAAGTCGTAGATGTAGCAAATGATGAAGCTAATACATTAGGTGTAAATTATGCTGAAATGGTACCTGTATTGATCAATGCTATTAAAGAGCAGCAAACTCAAATTAAAGAAAAAGATACTAAAATTTTAAATCTTGAAAATCGTATGGAAAAATTAGAACAGTTAGTAAACGAATTATCAAAAAAGTAATTTTTTTGAATAATAAAAGGTTATTGTTTTTGAAAAAAAGAGGGCTATATAGCTCTCTTTTTTGTTTTATGAGGAACTTAAATTGTAAGATTTTTTTGTCGTATAATGTAAGAATAAAAACTTTTAGAGGTAATTGTAGGAAATAGCTTAAGGGATATTTGTGGCTTAAAATTCAATGTGAAATAAAAATGAACATAGTTGATTTTACTTTAAATATATAAAAAATATAATCAGGGTATATTTTTAGACCTGTAGTGAAATTGTATTGTGTAATGAAATTTAATAACCATAAATAATTAAATATGAAGAATAGATTACTCCCTTTATTTGTTGTTTTAGGATGTTATTCGGCTTATTCGCAGGTGGGTATTGGAAAGATAGATCCCAATAAATCTGCGCAGTTAGAAGTTTATTCTGCGGATAAAGGTGTTTTGATTCCACAGGTTAAATTAACAGGAACAACGGACAAGACCACAATAAAAAATGGCAATGTAAGCAGCTTGCTTGTTTTTAATACAGTAACAGCGGCAGATGTAACACCTGGCTACTACTACTGGTATGCAGGTAAATGGCAGAGAATAGTAGCTGCTGGCGAAGCAGGTTCAGGAAAAGATGGTATTAATGGAGGAAACGGAGCACCAGGAGAGCCAGGTGTTGTAATCCCTGCGAATACTACTATCTATGTAGATAATTCAACAGGTACAGTTTATATCCTAAAACCAGGTACAGACCCATTAGATCCAAAAAATTGGATTCCAATGAATGGTAAAAATGGGCTAGATGGTAAGAATGGAATTGCAGGAGGTAACGGAGTTCCAGGAGCAGTTGGAACACCTGGTATCGACGGTACAGTTGAAATGTATATTGATTACAAAACTGGAATCATATATGTAAGAGATCCTGAGAACCATGACAAATGGGTTCCTGTATCGGGTAAAAACGGAATTGATGGAATACAAGGAGTTTCTGGAGTACCTGGAACCCCAGGCTCAATCACAACTCTAGACGCTATCGTTAAAGATCCGCAGGGCAATATCTATGCCTATGTTGGAGATGACAAGACGGTTGCTGGACGCGATGCGGAATGGGCTTCAAAATCACCAAACTGGGTTAAGATCAACGGAATCAACGGGCTTGACGGCAAGAATGGAATTGCGGGAGGCAACGGAGTTCCAGGAGCAGTTGGAACACCAGGTATCGATGGTACAATTGAAATGTATATCGATTACAAAACTGGAATTATATATGTAAGGGATCCTAAAGACCATGACAAATGGATTCCTGTATCAGGTAAAAATGGAATTGATGGAATACAAGGAGTTTCTGGAGCGCCTGGTACCCCAGGCTCAATCACAACCCTAGACGCTATCGTTAAAGATCCGCAGGGCAATATCTATGCCTATGTGGGAACGGATAAAACAGTTGCGGGACGCGATGCCGAGTGGGCTGCGAAGTCCGTGAACTGG
>NZ_JBEWQE010000030.1:0-19083 GCF_040538975.1 Flavobacterium sp. UW10123 | reverse complement strand
AGATTTTAGATTTTAGATTTTAGATTTTAGATTTTAGATTTTAGATTTTAGATTTTAGATTTTAGATTTTAGATTTTAGATTTTAGATTTTTCGATATAAAAAAAATCCATTCGCTCTGCGAATGGATTTTTTTGTTTTATGCATAAGTTCAGCAATCTAAAATCCGAACTCTAAAATCATAAATTAAAACTGCTCTCTTCCTGCGAAGTGGAATGCGCTTTCGATAGCAGCGTTTTCGTCGCTGTCAGATCCGTGTACTGCATTTTCTCCGATTGAAGTAGCGTATGCTTTACGAATAGTTCCTTCAGCAGCTTCAGCTGGGTTTGTAGCTCCAATTAAAGTTCTGAAATCTTCTACTGCATTTTCTTTTTCTAAGATAGCGGCAACGATTGGTCCACGAGACATGAATTCAACTAATTCTCCGTAGAAAGGTCTTTCTGCGTGTACTGCGTAAAATGCCTTTGCATCAGCTACAGTTAATTGAGTTAATTTTAATGAAACGATTTTGAAACCACCATTAGTGATCATTGCTAAGATATTCCCGATGTGTCCGTTTGCAACAGCATCTGGTTTAATCATTGTAAAAGTTCTATTTGTTGCCATTTTGTATTTTATTAAATTTTGTGCAAAAGTATACTTTTTTTACGAATTGATTTTAATAAAATCATAAATAAAACGCTTTAGAATGATGTTTTGGGTAAAAAATATATTTTATGTCGATTAGTATATATGTAGAGATGCACTGTAGTGCATCTAACACGAGCAAATGATAATAATAAAAAAGACGCACTGCTGTGCGTCTCTACATATATGGTTGAAAATTAAACTTTAAAGATTAATTTGTTTCTGTAGAAAATCCATAAAATAAATGTCCAAATGGCTACGTAAGTTAGCGCTCCAGCCAAAGAAGCCGTCATTGGATTGCTGAAAAATGGTGCAATGCCAAAACGATACAAGTAATCTAAGAGATTAGTCTGCTCACTTGGAATTGATGGGTTTTGAAAGCGGATCATTACCAAGGCTTGTGGTATAATTTGCGAGGCAAAAAATACAATCATCGGATTAACTCCCCAAATTAAAAACAGTTTAAAGCCTTTTTTATATTCGGCAATATCAATAATTAAATATAAAACGGTTAAGAAAATAGTTGCCAGACCAGTCGTATACAAAACATAACTGCTTGTCCAGATGGATTTGTTTATTGGAAAAACCAAATCCCAGATTAATCCGAAAAAGATGAGCGTAGTTCCAATCATTCCCATTCTTTGCGCTTTCTGAATTTTAGCTAAACTGAGAAGTAAAATCTGTCCAATAAATAAACCGATAATTCCGTTTACAATTGATGGCAGTGTGCTTAAAATTCCTTCTGGATCCCAAGTATTGGTTTCATGATACATATGTCCTTTTAATAAAACACTATCAACCCAAGCGGCTAAATTGGTTCCTTTTTCTAGATTTGCTTCTCCAAATCCGGGAACTGGAATTAAAGTCATAACGGCCCAATAGCCTAAAAGTAAAGCAGCTCCTGTTATAAACTGTGTTTTTCGAGATGTTTTTAAGTATAATAGTGAAACCACAAAATAAACTACGGCAATACGTTGTAGAACTCCAGGAAGTCTCACATCTGCGTAGTTTTCAAAACCTCCGTAAGCTAAAATGATATATATGGCTAATATGCTAAAGGCAAAAATGTTTTTAAGTCTGTTGCTGAAATTTCCCATCAAAGCATAGCCAACTGCAAAAGTAATGATCAATCTGCCAATAAGAAGTGGGATTCCTTCGAGACCAAACAATTGAATTTTGCCGAAGAAATTAAAGAAAATCCCTAAGCAGAGCATTCTTAAAGAACGAATCAGAATTTTATTGAATGTTGTTTCGTCATATTTTTTTTCTGGCATTGCAAGCGGTACAGCAACTCCCATTATAAAAATGAAAAACGGAAATACAAGATCTGTCGGTGTACAGCCATTCCATTGCGCGTGCAAAAGCGGCGGATAAACATTTCCCCAGTCTCCGGGATTGTTTACAATAGTCATCAATAGAATAGTCAGTCCGCGAAAGACATCAAGCGAAATTAGGCGTTCTCTTACCATTAGGTTAGTTCGTTAAATAGGTTATAAAATATAATTCTATTTGGTTTGAGAGAGCAATAATGTCGGAAATGAGCTGGTTATTTGTTCCTAAACTATCGCTTTTGAATTTCTAAAGATAATTATTTTAGATTATTATGATGTCAAAATTATATTCTAAAGGTTTTAATTTTTGAATTAAAAGCGGAATTAATTGCTCGCCTTTTTCTAAATAAAATTCAGAAAAATTAGTCTGACGTTCTTGTAAACTTTGATTTGGAAACAATTCGCACTGTAAATCGGTTACGCGCTGTAACTGGTCATGCAGTTTTCTTTTTTGCGCTTTTAATAGACGTTTTTCCAGATTTTCGAGACCTTTCTTTTGCTTCACTTCTTGAGCTTTTACAGCGCCAGAGAAAGATTTGTCTGTCTTTTCGGCCAATTCAAAAAGATAAGCAAACTGTTTTTCAAGCGCTTCTTTTTGTTCTGTTAAGTCAATTGGAAAAGGAGAAAGTTTATGAGTGATTTCATTAACTAAATTCTCTGATTTACTGAATAAATCTTTCCAGCTTAAGCCTAAATTATCTGCTTTTTTAGCTTGTTTTTCAGTTGCTAAAAGAACAGAATTTCGAATTAACAATATAGGGAATGTAATATTTACGGCTTCAAAGAAAGCTTTCAATTCTAACCAATAAGCAATTTCTCCGCCTCCGCCAATGTAGCAAAGATTTGGTAAAATAATTTCCTGATATAATGGACGCATAATTACGTTTGGACTGAATTTCTCAGGATTACTTTCTAATAGTTTTAGAATTTCTTCTTTAGAAAACGAGATTTTGGTATTGTTTACTAAATAATTGCCATTCTCGAAAATGATTCTTTCGCGCAATTTGTCTTCAATATAAAACAAATTGATCTCACGTGGGTTTACTTGAACTGTATAATCTGAAAGCTGTTCAATTGATTTTTGAACTGCTTTGAATGAAGTTTGGTTTTCTAATTCTTCTTTTGCATAAGGTATAAAAGCACGTTTTAAATCGGCATCGTCTGCTTCTATAATAACCAAACCGTAGTTTGCAAAAAGAGCATTGGCTAAATAACGTGTTGCATCTGCCAGATTTTTGTGTTTTAAATAGGCGTCTTCAAATAGTTTTTTTAGCGTATTGGCATTGGTACTTGAACCTAGTTCTTTAGAATATACTTCAAATAAATCTTCTAGGCCTTCAGTTGAAAGTCTTCCGACTGGGCCAGTGCTTTTAGCATTCCAGCGGATTTTTTTTCCTTTAAAATTAAAATAATTAATTTCTTCAAAATCGTGATCTTCCGTTGCCATCCAATAAACCGGAACGAAATTGTATGAAGGATATTTCGATTTTAATTCTTTAGTTAAATTAATCGTAGAAATAATTTTATACAAAAAGTATAGCGGTCCGCTAAAAAGATTTAGCTGATGTCCAGTTGTAATGGTAAAAGTATTTTCGAGTGCTAAAAGCGAAATATTTTGTCTGGTTAAATCAGAAATTTCGATGTTTTGATAGTGCTTTTGCAACGTATCAACCAAAACTTTTCGGTTGTTATGGTCAAAATTGGCTGATTTTTCAGCAATTTGTTTTTCGAAATTTTCTAAGGTCGGAAAATTATTGTACAGCGGTTTTAATTCTGGCTTTTGATCTAAATAATCTTGCATTAGTTTAGAGAAATATCCAGAAGATTGAAAGCTGATACAGTCGGTAGGCATAATTTTAAATTTATTTTTGACAGATGTAAATTTAATGAAAATATACAGTTAAAAACGCTATTAACAATTGCTTAAGATTTGATTTTTTTCTGATGCTTTTAAAAGCGTTGTAATCAGTATTTTAAAATTTGAATTTATAGAGGTGTATAAAATTGAAAGTTTAGATAATTTGTTAAAAATTTGATTTGCTGTAAAAGTAATTTGTGTAAACATAAATTTTTAATAATGAAACTCTATTTTTGCAAATAAAAAAGATATCATTTTTCATGGAAAGTAGCCCAAGTAAGAAGAACTCATTAAAACATGTTCTTTTTGGAAGCCTTATTGGCACCACAATCGAGTTTTTTGATTTTTATATTTATGCTAATGCAGCCGTATTAGTTTTTCCGCAATTATTTTTTCCTAGTTCAGATTCGACAATGGCGACTCTGGAATCTTTAGCAACCTTTTCAATTGCATTTTTATCACGTCCACTAGGTTCTGCATTTTTTGGCCATTACGGAGATAAAATCGGAAGAAAATTTACCCTTGTTGCCGCATTATTAACAATGGGAATTTCGACAGTAACCATAGGATTTTTGCCAAGTTATGCTAGTATTGGTGTTGCCGCTCCATTATTATTAATGTTATGCCGATTCGGACAAGGAGTTGGATTAGGAGGAGAATGGGGAGGAGCCGTTTTGCTGGCAATCGAGAACGCACCGCCCAACAAACGTGCTTGGTACGGAATGTTTCCGCAATTAGGAGCTCCAATTGGATTGTTGCTTTCAGGCGGAACTTTTTTATTGCTGACTGATTCGATGAGTAACGAAGATTTTATGAATTACGGATGGAGAATTCCTTTTATAGCCAGTGCGCTTTTGGTAATTGTCGGCTTTTATATTAGAACAAAAATTACAGAAACACCTTCTTTTGAAAATGCTAAAAAAGAGGAAGAAGAAGTAAAAGTTCCATTTTTAGAGTTGGTGAAATCATACAAAAATCAACTGATTTTTGGGACATTTGCAGCGATAACTACTTTTTTGGTTTTCTATTTAATGACAGTATTTACATTAAGTTGGGCAACTTCAGATTTAGGGATTGTGAAAAGAGACGGATTGTTAATTCAATTATTTTCGGTATTGTTCTTTGCGCTTTTTATTCCAGTTTCGGCTGTAGTAGCAGATAAAATAGGTCGTCGTAAAATGTTAATTTTAGCCACAGCAGCTATTGCCATTTTTGGATTTTTCTTTTCGTTTTTCCTGAAAGAAGGTAATATCGCATTGGTTGCTACTTTTGCTTGTATCGGAATGTCTTTAATGGGATTTACTTACGGACCGCTTGGAACTTTTTTATCTGAATTGTTTCCGACAAACGTTCGTTACTCTGGAGCTTCTTTGACTTTTAATATGGCAGGAATTCTCGGAGCTGCTTTTGCACCCATGATTGCAATTTGGTTGGCTAAAACATACGATGTAAGCTATGTAGGCTATTATTTGGTCGCTGCGGCTTGTATTTCTTTAATTTCATTTATTGTAATTAGTAAAGACGAACATAAATTTTAAAGTTTTATTTTAAGATATTTCAAAAGCAGTAATATAAAAAATTACTGCTTTTTTTTGTTTGTTTAAAAAGTATTTAGATATTTGTCTAAATATATAAATATAATGAATGATATTTTTAAAGCACTAAATGATGCGACTAGAAGAGAAATTCTGGATCTTTTGAAGCAAAAAGATATGTCGGCAGGAGAGATTGCCGATGCTTTTAATATTTCTAAACCAAGTATTTCACATCATTTAGACATTTTAAAAAGAGCTGATTTAATTACATCTGAAAAAAACGGGCAATTCATCATTTACTCCATCAATACCACCATAATGGAAGATGTTTTGCAATGGATACTAACCTTTAAACAATAAAAAATGAATTTAGAATTTAAAAAAGAGCTTCCCCTAATCGGAATTGTTTTGATTCCTTTTGTTTATTTAGCAACAATTTGGAACTCACTTCCTGAAAAAGTCCCTGTACATTGGAATTACAAAGGAGAAATTGATAATTGGGGAGATAAGTTTAGCTTACTATTTTTGCTTTTTATGCTTCCTGTTTTGATGTATGGCTTAATGACTGCAGCATCTAAAATTGATCCCAAAAAAAGAATTTCGTTAATGGGAAGAAAGTTCTATCAGCTTAAATTTTTCTTGGTTTTATTCATGTCTGTATTAGCTTCTTTTTTTGTTTACTTGGCCAAAAACCAATCTCTCTCTAGTCCCGGTTTAATGTATGTAGCGGTTGGAGTGCTATTAATTATATTCGGAAACTATTTTAAAGTTATTCAGCCGAATTATTTTATCGGAATTCGTACACCATGGACGTTGGAAAATCAGCAGGTTTGGAAAGCGACACATGCTTTTGCTGGGAAATTATGGCTAGCAGGCGGTTTTGTAATAATATTGGGAGGCCTGATGTTTTCGGGATTTAATTTTTCTAAAATTTTTATTGGTATAGGAATTACTCTTGCCGTTGTTCCTATGATTTATTCTTACTTCAAATTTAAAAGTTTCGATAAAAAAGACGGTAATCTTTAATTAACTAATGAATAAAAATGAAAAAAATAATACCTCTTTTGTTTATAATTTTCAGCTTTTCTGAATCATTTGCACAAGATATTTCGGGACAATGGAATGGTGTTTTAAAAGTTCCCAGTTCTGAATTAAGAATAGTGGTAAATATCACTAAAACTGAAAAAGGATATGCTTCAACAATGGATAGTCCCGATCAAGGGGCAAAAGGAATTCCGATAGTTAAAACCACTTTTGAAAATAATGTGTTGAGATTGGACATTGCTCCTCAAGCTGGAGTGGTGTATGAAGGGAAATTAAATGAAAATAAATTTACTGGCAAATTTACTCAAAATGGGCAGTCTTTAGAACTTAATTTGGCAAAGGGAAATGTTCAAATTCTAAGACCTCAGGAACCTAAACAGCCATTTCCATATTATACAGAAGATGTAAAATTCGAAAATAGAAATGATCAAGTAACTTTGGCAGGGACTTTATCGTTACCAAAAAAAGATGGTCATTTTCCTGCAGTTATTTTAATTTCTGGAAGTGGTGCGCAAAATCGTGATGAAGAAATGCTTCAACATAAACCTTTCTTAGTTTTAGCTGATTATCTTACTAGAAAAGGAATCGCTGTTTTACGTTTCGATGATCGCGGTTTTGGTGAGTCTACGGGTGATTTCAAAAGTGCAACTACTAGAGATTTTGCTAAAGATGTACAGGCAGGAATTGACTATTTAAAAACTCGAAAAGAAATCAATAAAAAGAAAATTGGTTTAATTGGGCATAGTGAAGGAGGAGTAATTGCGCCAATTGTCGCTGGAAATTCTAAAGATATTGCATTTATTGTTTTAATGGCTGGAACAGGAATTCGTGGTGATAAATTGCTTCTCTTGCAAAAAGAATTGATAGAAAGACAAATGGGAGTTTCTGAAGCAGAAATAAAAAGAGGACAGGATACGTATAAAGAAGTTTACGAACTTATAACTTCCAGTTCTGCAATTGACGAAAAAATTAAGAAAGATGTTAAAAATGTTTTTGAATCTAAACTTGGCTTAAGTGATAAAATAGCAGAGGCTTATACCGCTGAAATAACAAATCCTTGGATATATGATTTCTTGAAGCTGGATCCAGTTCCGTATTTAGAAAAAGTAAAATGCCCAGTTTTGGCAATTAACGGAAGCAAAGATCTACAAGTCCCTCCTGAAGCAAATCTTCAAAATATTGAAATAGCCTTAACAAAAGGGGGAAATAAGAAAGTTACAATAAAAACACTGCCTAATTTAAATCATTTATTTCAAGAATGTAAAACGGGATCGCAATTTGAATATGGAGCAATTGAGGAGACAATTTCTCCTATAGCATTAGAAGAAATATCAAGTTGGGTTTTGGTTCAGACAAAATAAAATTAATTTCGAAGTTTCAATGAAAAGTCCGCAATTCAATACTATTTGAATTGCGGACTTTATCATTTTAGACTTCATTTTCAAATCAAAAAATGAAATGCGAAAAAGTCCCCAATATCCCGTATTTTTGCAAAAAAATAAATCCCTTTGAAAACGAAACTTTTTGTAATTACGCCACCATTTACTCAACTGAATACTCCGTATCCGGCGACGGCGTATATAAAAGGTTTTCTGAATACTAAAAATATAGAATCGGTTCAGGCTGATTTGGGTATTGATGTGATTTTGGAATTGTTTTCGAAAAAAGGATTATATGATTTGTTTCAGGTTTCAAGTTTCAGGTTTGAAGTTGATGAAAATGAAATCTCTGATAATTCTAAAAGAATTTTTGCTTTACAAGATGAATACATTAAAACAATCGATTCTGTAATTCAGTTTCTTCAAGGAAAAAATCCAACATTGGCATTGAAGATTTGTCAGGAAGATTTTCTGCCAGAAGCTTCGCGTTTTGCACAATTAGAAGAATTGGATTGGGCTTTTGGTTCGATGGGTACTCAAGACAAAGCCAAACATTTGGCTACTTTATATCTAGAAGATATTTCAGATTTTATTGTTGAATGTGTTGACGAAAACTTTGGCTTCAGCCGATATGCTGAGCGTTTGGGGAGAAGCGCCAATTCATTTGATGAGTTATATGCAGAACTTCAAAAAGAACCAACTTATATCGATTCGATTTTGATTTCACTTTTAAAAGCAAAAATTGAAACTGTAAAACCGACTTTATTTTTAATCTCAGTTCCTTTTCCTGGAAATTTATACAGTGCATTTCGTTCTGCACAATGGGTAAAACAAAATCATCCAGAAATTAAGATTTCGATGGGAGGAGGTTTTCCTAATACCGAATTGCGTTCGCTTTCAGATAAACGTGTTTTTGAGTTTTTCGATTTTATTACTTTAGACGATGGCGAAGTGCCGATTGAGGAGTTAATTTTCAATTTGGAAAATCCAAATTCTAATTCTTACAAAAGAACTTTTCTGCTAGAAAATGAAGAAGTCGTTTATAAAAACAATTCGTTAAAACACGATTATAAACAATCTCAAGTTGGAACTCCGGATTATTCTGATTTGCCTTTGGATAAATATATTTCGGTTATCGAAATTGTAAATCCAATGCACAGAATGTGGAGCGATGGCCGTTGGAATAAACTTACAATGGCGCATGGCTGTTATTGGGGAAAATGTACTTTTTGTGATATTTCTTTAGATTATATCAAAGTTTACGAACCAGTTGCCGCAAGTCTGCTTTGCGATAGAATAGAAGAACTAATAGAGAAAACAGGTCAAAACGGATTCCATTTTGTTGATGAAGCTGCACCGCCAGCTTTAATGCGTGCTTTAGCACTTGAAATTCTAAAAAGAAAATTAGCCGTTACTTGGTGGACTAATATTCGTTTTGAAAAAAGCTTTTCAAAAGATTTATGTCTGTTGCTGAAAGCTTCTGGCTGTATTGCAGTTTCAGGAGGTTTAGAAGTAGCTTCAGACCGATTATTGAAATTAATCGATAAAGGAGTTACGGTTGAACAAGTTGCAAAAGTAACGCGCAATTTCACCGAAGCTGGAATTATGGTTCATGCGTATTTGATGTACGGATATCCAACGCAGACGATTCAGGAAACGGTTGACAGTCTTGAAATGGTTCGTCAGTTGTTTGAAGCTGGAGTTTTGCAATCAGGATTTTGGCATCAGTTTGCTTTGACGGCTCATAGTCCGGTCGGGTTGTATCCAGAGCAATTTGGTGTGACTAAGAAAACAGAGGCAATAGGAACTTTTGCCAATAACGATATTGAATATACTGACGCAACAGGAATCAATCATGATAAATTCAGTTTCGGATTAAAGAAATCACTTTTTAATTTCATGCACGGAATCTGTTTTGATTACGAATTGCAAGATTGGTTCGATTTTAAAATTCCGAGAACCAAAATTCATCCAGATTTTATTTTTAATGCGCTAGAAGAACAAAACGATTTTAATACAAAGCCAAATGCAAAAGTGGTTTGGCTTGGCGGAAAACCTTCTGCAGAGACTTTTACGAAATCAAAAAAAGGAAGAAGCTGGGAAATGATGTCGTTAACTTTTCACGATAAAAAAGAAAGTTTCGATATTCAAACCAGTAAAGAAGAAGGCGAGTGGCTAGTTTCTATTTTATCGAAAATAGCTGTTTCGGGTTCTAAAAATTATACTTTTCAAGAAGTCAAAAATGATTTTGAAACTGAATTGGAAGATTTCGAATTGTTCTGGTATTCTAAACCAGTAAATACTTTGCGTGAGTTTGGATTATTGGTTCTTTAGTATTCAATACATTCTCCGTCATTTGGAATGGAAGTTTTAGTTAAAAGTCCATGATCTGAAAGAGCAGTTCTTAATTGCGATCTTGTCGTTGGACAATGATTCAACGCTTCTAAATGATTGGCAAGAACTTTTCCTGGAGCAAGTGTCACAAACTTCAAAATATCATCCATTCGCATTAGCAAAGGCTGGCCAAAATCTAATCTTGCAGTACCGCAGGCAACAATCGAAATGTCGGGTTTAAATTGTGTCAGAACTTTTTCGACGTGTTCTGTGTAAATAGTATCTGAACTAATATAAATAGATTTTTGATCTGCCAATTCGATAAGAAATCCCATTACATTTCCCATTAATTTGGCAACAAATCCGTAACCATGAATGGCAGGAATTCCTGTGATTTTTCCGTCTAGAAATTTTTGTGGTTCCCAATATTCTAAAGTCTGAATTACGCTTAATCCTCTTTGTACAAGTGCCTTTTCATCTTTAGAACTGCATATTACCGGAATGCTTTTTCTTCTCAAAAAAACTTCGCCAGCTTTATCAATATGATCTGGATGTAAATGTGTAATCAAACAATGCGTTACACGGCTTAAGATCTCACGGCTATTTTTGGGCAAAGCCACCAGCGGATTTCGTTTGGGTTTGTATCTGAAAATAGTAAAAGGCGGAATTGTTTTTCTTTTACCTAACATTGGGTCAACTAAAATGACATGCTTTTCTGTTTCAATTACCAAAGAGGCATTTCGCAAATGATGTAATTTCATATCCAAGAAAATTAGATATTAAAAATACAAAGTTTTTCGAAAAACTGCTTACAGATTTTTCTTTATTTTTAACAGAATTGTTATTTTACCCAATAGAAAATCTAAATCCAATTCCGTGCAGGTTTTCTATCGAAATCCCTTCTTCGTTTGCTAAGATTTTACGCAGACGCGAAATGAAAACATCCAAACTTCTTCCCATAAAATAGTCGTCTGTTCCCCATAGAGAAGTTAAGATTTGTTCCCTTTTCAAAACAGAATTTTTGTGATCCAAGAAAAGCTTCAGTAATTCTGCTTCACGCTGTGTTAGTCCTACTTTTTCTTCGTTATTAAAAAGAATAAAATTTTTGGTGTCAAACTGGTATTTACCAACTTCATAAATAGTTTTGGCAGTCGGAATATTTTTCTGAGAACGTTTTAAGAAAATCTCCACTTTTAAAAGCAATTCTTCAATACTAAAAGGTTTGACCAAATAGTCGTCGGCTCCGAGACGTAAACCTTTAATGCGGTCTTCCTTTAAAGTTTTAGCCGAAAGAAAAATAATCGGAATATCTAAATCAATTTTTCGAACAGCTTCGGCAAGCTCAAAACCGTCCATTTTTGGCATCATAATATCAAAAATGCAAATATCAAATTCTTCTTCCTCAAAAATTTTCAAAGCTGATTTTCCGTCTGAACAATGTGTTACCTCATAATTGTTTTGCTCCAAATTATCTTTGGTTAAAAACGCTAGAGTTTCATCGTCTTCGGCATATAGTATTTTGAAATTTCTCATTTTTTGTAAGGAATTGATAAAGTTATGGTGATACCTTTTTCTTGATTATTTTCGGCTTTTATTTTCCAGTTCTGCAAACTGCAGATTTCTTTTACATAGTATAGACCAAGTCCAAATCCGTTAACTTCGTTACTTTTTTCGTTCTGAACTCGATAAAACTTATCAAAGATAAAAGATATTTTTTTAGGATTAATCCCAATTCCATTATCAATAAACTCTAGTTTTAAGCAATTATTATTTTCGCTAATTTTTATAATAACTTCTGGCTCTTCATTACAGTACTTTATCGCATTATCCAATAAATTGTAAACTAAATTGGCAAAATGAAAAGTATCAGTTTCAAGTAAATATTCTCTAGTAACAGTTTCAATTGTAATTGTTGCTTCAGGATACTTTAATTTGATATTTTCTATCGCCTCTTCAATAATCGGAACAATTAAAACAGTCTCTTTTTTAAGTTCTAAAGGAGCATAATCGGCTTTTGCAACGTTTAGAATTTTTTCGATATGACCATTTAATTTATTTCCCTGATTGATGATAATATCTGTATAAGTATACAATTTTTTATCTTCTTTAATTGGTTTTTGCTCAATTAGATATTTTGATGCAATCAGAATAGAAGCCAGCGGAGTTTTAAACTCATGCGTCATATTATTGATAAAATCACGCTGTAATTCTGAATATTTTTTATGCTGTAAAAGGGTAAAAATCGAGTAAACATAAATCAACAAAATCAGAATTAATGCCGTAGAAAGGATAAACCAAAAACGCATTGAACTGAAAAGATAAGTCGTTTCGTTCGGAAAACGTACAGCGAAATAATAAACCAGATTTTTATGTTTAGGGAAATAAACCGTTTTTTTACATTCTGCTTTTTTCTTATAAAGCGAAATATAATCACCATAAATCATTTCGTCGCTTTGGCAATTGTACATTGCATATTCAAAGTCGGTGGTGATATTCATTTTTTTGAATTCCGTTTTTAGATAAAACTCTAAAATATCGGGTTCAAATTCATTATCAACATTTACGATATAATAATCATTTGCAATTTTCTGCACCGGATTCTGAACTGGCAGTTCGTGGTTGGTTCCTTCGTATAATTTTTTAGCTACTTCTAGCAAAGCAATATGCGCTTTCTGGCTGAGCTTTTTTTGTTCTATAGTAAAAGCCTCTTTTGTCCAAAGCAATTGTGCTACCAAAATGCTAATGATAGCTACTAATCCTAAGATAATGATGCTGTTGAGTTTATTAATTTTCAAGAATAAAGAATTTTGAGAGTGTAATATTAATCAATTTTAGCCTAAAAACGGGCGGTTAACAAGTCATTAACAAACGTTTGAAACCAGTTAACAGCGACTTGAATTTGTCTGAATTACCTTTGTAATATCAAAATGAACTATAAACCATTTTAAATATATCAGTTATGAAAATGATCAAAATTTCGATGTTAGCTTTGGCTTTAGGCCTAATGTCTTTTTCAGCAATTGCTCCAGTACAATCTTTAGTTTCAGAAACTGAAATTTCAGCAACTGCAGGATCTACAATTGCTTGGAAAGCAGAAACAATTGATGTTGGACAAATTCCGCAGGGAACTCCAAAAGCGATTGTTTACGAATTTAAAAATACAGGAAAAACGGCTGTAGTAATTACAAATGTGCAAGGATCTTGCGGCTGTACAGCAACAGATTACACAAAAGAGCCAATTCAGGCGGGTAAATCTGGAAAAGTTACTGCAACTTACAATGCTGCAAACAAAGGAGCTTTTACAAAAACAGTTACCGTTACAACTAGTGCAGAAACAACACCAAAAGTGCTTACTCTAAAAGGTATAGTTATTTAATTAGAATTTTAATAGGTTGGTTATATGGCGAAAGCTCCAGACATGTAAATTGTTTGGAGCTTTTTATTTTTTAGTAACCGCTTAAACTTCAAAAAAATAAGGTTTAAGATTTATTGTTGAGTTCTTTGTTTTAATAGAATTTTTTCTACTTTTAATCAAAAATTTTGAGTTATGAAAATCTGGTACACGCCTATTATTGCTATTGTTTTTTTGATTGTTTTTTCGTGTAATTCGAAAGCTGATAAAAAAGAGGAAAACTCGATAAAAACAGTTGAAAAACTCCCTGAATTAAAACTTACAATTGACAGTGTTCGTATTGCGAAGTTTTATGAAAATTATCCGAAACTGGATAAATTTAAAAATGATGTAACTGTTTTATATCAAAAAAATAAATCGACTCAATTGTGGCTGGACAATAAAGGAGTTGTTGAATTTGCTAATACACTATTCAATCAATATAAAAATCTGGATCAGGAAGGATTAAAAGCCAATTATCCGTACAATGAGCAGTTAAATGCTGTTTTTGATAATAATGCCAGTACTAAGCTTTCAAAAGAAGATACCGATTTACTGCTTTCTAATTTATATTACTATTATGGTGAAAAAGTGGGCGGTTTTGACGAAAAAACAGTAGTGTCTTTAGAATGGCTTTTACCTCGCAAAAAGCTGAATTATCAAGTGCTTTCAGATTCTATCTTTAAAAAATCAACCATTCTGGATGATAAGAAAAAAAGGATGTTCAGCCAGTATTACAAACTTCGTGATGCTCTTAAAGAATATCGCGAAATAGAGAAAAATGGTGGCTGGAAAATTATTCAAACCGGAGACGACTATAAAAGCCTCAAAATAGGAGACTCTTCTGCTATTGTGGCTCAAATAAGAGAAAGACTTTTTGTGACTAAAGATCTGCAGGAAGATACTAAAAGCGCCATTTGCGATACGGTTTTGATAAAAGCTATGAAAAACTATGAGTTGCGTCACGGCTATACAGCAAAAAACATTATTCTTAAAGAACATATTGAGGACTTAAATATTCCAGTTTCTGAACGTATCAAAACCATTATTGTCAATATGGAGCGCTGCCGATGGATAGATCCAGAATTAGAAAAAGGGCAGAAGTATATAGAAGTTAATATTCCTGAGTTTAGATTGTATATAGTCGAAGATGGTAAAATTGCTTTTGTATCGCCAGTTGTTGTAGGAAGAGCAATGACAAAAACCGTTATTTTTAGTGGGATGATGAGTAATATTGTTTTCAGTCCATATTGGAATGTTCCGCCTAGCATCATCAAATCGGAAATAAAACCTGGAATGGCCAGAGATAAAAACTATTTGCAGAAGAAAAATCTTGAATGGAATAACGGTGCTGTGCGTCAGTTGCCTGGAAAAAATAATTCACTTGGTTTGGTAAAATTTTTATTTCCGAATTCAAGCAATATTTACTTGCATGATACGCCTTCAAAAAGTTTATTCGAAAGAGAAAGTCGAGCTTTTAGCCACGGTTGCGTGCGTGTAGCAAAACCTAGAGAATTGGCAATTGAATTGTTAAAAGTCGATCCGCAATGGAATCCTGCAAGAATTGATAAAGCCATGCATGCCGGAAAAGAAAGCTGGTATACTTTGAAGAAAAAGGTTCCAGTTTATATTGGTTACTTTACAGCTTGGGTTGATCGACAAGGTAATTTAAATTTCTATAAAGACATTTATGGAAGAGACGAAAGTATGATTAAACTATTGACGGAAGAATAAAGACTTAAATTCCAATTTTTAAATTCCAAATTCCAAAATTGGCATTAATATAAAATTCGGTTTAATTAGTATAAGAAAAGTTTAGGCCACAGATTAAAAGGATTAAAAAGATTAGCACAGATTTTAGAATCTTTTTAATCCTTTTAATCTGTGGCAAAACTTATTTCGATAAAATATCAACACATTTATAAAAGCGTTTGGTATAATGTTCTGTATCAAGAGCCGTTATAGTTACTTGCTGTGCTTTTCCTGAGGAAGCATGAATAAATTTTGACTGCATTCCGTTGGCTTCGCAAATTATGCCAACGTGACCGACTACATTTCTGTTTTTATATCCGTAGAAAACCAAAACATCTCCAACCTTAAATTCTTCTGGTTTTAAAGTTTTACCTATGTTTTTATAACCGCTGGAACTTCTTGGAAGTGTCATTCCAAAATTTTTAAATACATAACTCACAAAACCCGAACAATCAAAACCTTTTTGCGGATTACTGTTGGCGTATACATAAGGAGTTCCTAAATACTGTTTGGCGTAAGCAATAATAGAATCTCGATTGATTTCGGTTTGATATTGAGTGTTTTGAATTTGCTTTTTTTCCTTTTTTAAATTGAAAGAAGAAAGAGTGATAAAAAACAATAAAGAAGTTAGGGCTAAGATTTTCATTTTGACAGATTGTAAAAGTATAAAACGGCAAAGATAGATCTAAATTGTAGTTTCTTTTTGTAAATGTAAGAATTGACATCTATATCTGTCCGAATGATGGGTTTATGTGGTGTTTTTTTATTACTTTTTGACATTTTAGTATCTTTTTGGATAATCTCTTTCCAATATATTTGTGAATCGTATTTATATTTTAGCAAATAAATTATGTTTCCCAAAAAAATGGCACTTTTAATTTTGTTTTTGCTGATTTCGACGGTTTCGAATTCACAAACTCAAAATTCTAATAAAACTTTTTTATATCAAGGACGAATTGATAAACTTCAAAATGATCAGGTTATTTTAATCGGAACAGCTTCTTCGGTTGCTTTTAATTTTACTGGAAATGAATGTTCGATTTCATTGCAAAGCGTTGAAGACCATCACAATTATGTTCAGCTAGTTTTGGACGGAAAATATATTGGAAAGATTAGAATCGAAAAAGGAGCTGTGCAGTCATTCCCAATAAAAGTGACTTCGAATAAAAAAGAACATCGATTAGAAATCTATAAAAATACAGAAGCTCAAAGTGGCAATATTTTGTTTGCTGGAACAACTGCAAAACTGATTCCGATTTCATTTAAAAAGAAAAAGAAAATTGAATTCATTGGCGATTCCATTACTTGTGGCGCGGCGAGCGATCCGTCTGATGTTCCTTGTGATAAAGGCGAATATATAGACCATCATAATGGTTATTATGCTTATGGACCAACACTTTCTCGTGAAATTGGTGTCGATTATTTAATGAGCTGTGTTTCTGGAATCGGAATGTACAGAAACTGGAATGACGAACATAAAGACGAAGCCATAATGCCAGACGTTTATCCTATTTTATATCTGACAAAAGATACTTCAAAACCGAAATATGATTTTGCTTTTCAACCCGATATTATCAGTATTGCTTTAGGAACAAATGATTTTTCTGGCGGAGATGGTAAAAAAGAACGTCTGCCTTTTAATGCAGAAAAATATGTTTCCAATTATATTGATTTTATAAAAATGCTTTATAAACACAATCCAAATGTGCAGATTGTAATTACGAATAGTCCGATGGTTGGTGGAGAAAGAGGAGTTGTTTTTGAAGATTGTCTAAATAAGGTTAAAAACGCTTTCGCGAATGATAGATCACATAAACCAATTCAGATTTTCAAATTTAAACCCATGACTCCAAATGGATGTACTGGACATCCGGATGTAGCAGATCATAAGGTTTTGGCAGAAGAGTATGGTCCATTTTTAAAGAAATTACTAAATGAAAAATAATATAGTTAAGTTTGTTTTCTTTCTATTGATTTCCAGTACTATGATGGCAAATGTTTCGCTTCCAAATATTTTTGGAGACAATATGGTTTTACAACGCAATTCTGAAGTGAAAATTTGGGGTTGGGCAAATCCAAAAGAGGAAATCAGATTGGTTTCAAGCTGGAATAATCAGGAATATAAAACTGTTGCGAATAATCAGGCAAAATGGGAAATTACGATTAAAACTGCAGAAGCAGGCGGTCCTTTTACTATTTCAATAAAAGGCTACAATGAAGTTGTTTTAAAAAATATTTTGATTGGAGAAGTTTGGCTTTGTTCAGGACAATCAAATATGGAAATGTCAGTAAGTTGGGGAATTGACGATGGCGAAGAAGAAATGAAAAATGCGACAAATCCTAACATTCGATTTTTTACAGTTCCGAAATTAACGGCAGAAAATCCGCAGAATAATTTACTGGGAAATTGGACAGAATCGACTCCTGAAACCATGAAATATTTTAGTGCGGTTGGCTACTTTTTTGCGAAACGCCTTCGCGAAGATTTAAAAAATGTTCCAATCGGATTGATTTCTTCCAACTGGGGTGGAACTCCTGCAGAAATCTGGATGTCGGCAGAAGTTGTAAATAACGATTCTGTTTTATTGGAGAATGCCAAAAAACTAAACGAACAAGAATACGGACCAAGACAACCTGGACGTGCTTACAATGCGATGATTTATCCAATTATCGGATTTAAAATTGCGGGAACACTTTGGTATCAGGGTGAATCTAACGTTGGATCTTTAGTTTATGATAAAACTTTAGGCGCTTTAATTACGTCTTGGAGAAAAGAATGGAAAGAAGATTTTCCTTTTTATTATGTTCAGATTGCACCTTTTAAAACGGGAAAGAATAATTTTTCAAATGTGACAGTTAGAGATTCGCAGCGAAAACTCCTTAAAGAAGTTCCGAAAACAGGAATGGTTGTAATTAGTGATATTTCGGATACGATTGAAATTCATCCAAAGAATAAAAAATCAGTTGGAATTCGATTGGCCAATTTAGCTTTGGCTGAAACTTATAAAATAAATTCTAATCTAGTTAATGGACCGCTCTTCAAATCCATTACAATCAATAAAAATGAAGTAACAGTTTCTTTTGACTATGGAGACGGATTGTATTTCAAAGACAAAAAATCGAATCAGTTTGAAGTTGCGGGAGCAGACGGAGTTTTCTATCCAGCCGAGGCTTCAATTAAAAATGACGAAGTGATTTTGACAAGTAAAAAAGTGGCTTCTCCAGCAAAAGTGAGATTTGCATGGGGAAATACAATTCAGTCAGATTTGTTTAATAAAGCGAATTTGCCTGCTTCTTGTTTTGTTTCTGAGTGAGTGTTAAAAGATGAAAGAATAAAGAAGAAAGATTTTAGATTTTTTGTCAGGCTGAGCGAAGTCGAAGCCCCACAAAGTGAGACACAACGTTCCTCAGGATGAAAAAAAACTAGAAAACGCTCTTTTGAAACCGTTTGCTCAATTCGCCGCGGCGAAACCATCAAAAATCTTAGTATCTCAGAATCTTAGAATCTCAAAAAAAACTAACTAAACCACACTATGAAAAACAAAAAAATAATATTTATTGGAGTTTTTGCTCTGTTCACAATTGGAAATATGAATGCACAAAAAAAGCCGTATCTGGATAAGAATAAAACTGTTGAACAACGTATAGATCTGCTTTTACCGTTAATGACGCTGGAGGAAAAAGTGGGACAGATGAACCAATATAATGGTTTTTGGGATGTTACAGGGCCTGCTCCGAAAGGCGGAACGGCAGAATTAAAATACGAACATTTAAGAAAAGGACTGGTCGGATCAATGCTGACGGTTCGCGGTGTGAAAGAAGTGCGTGCCGTAC
>NZ_JBEWQE010000029.1:0-21961 GCF_040538975.1 Flavobacterium sp. UW10123 | reverse complement strand
TTTGATTCTCAAGAAGAACTAAAAGAGGAATTGCTGCAATATTTATACTATTACAATCATGAAAGACCGCATCAGGGAATTGATGGAAAAAGCCAATCGAAATGATAAATCCGTTACCGAAATAAGTAACTTTTACAGAAATGACAAAAATGCGCAAACTAACTTTAGAGTATATCTATCAATCTTCAATCAAAGAAATTTCAAAAACCGTTTTTCCATTTTCGCTTTTATGCGAAATATAACCGCCGTGCGCTTCAATAATATTTTTGGATAAAGTCAAACCAATTCCTGCGCCTTCAGTTCTGGTGGTGAAAAACGGAAGAAATATTTTGTCTTCAATTTCTTTTTCAATTCCTTTTCCGCTGTCCGAAACCTTAATAAAAATGCGGTTATTTTTGGCTTCCGCCGAAATCGAAATTTGTTTCTGATTGCTGTTTTCCAGAGCATTAATCGAATTCGTCAATAAATTGATCAACACTTGTTCTAATTGCTGAGAATCTACATTTATCAAATAATTTTGAGTGACACCATTAATCACCTCGATTTTATTTTTCCTAAACAACGGATTCATAACTTCGATACAGTTTTCGACCAAATACAGCAATTCTGCTTTTTCTTTTTTTGGCGAAGGAAGCATTGCCAATTTTCGATATCCCTCAACAAATTTCTGCAAATGATCGCTTCGTCTCAACATCGTTTGTACGCTGTTTTTGATGTCTTCTAAATCTTCTGAAGAAAGCGAATCTTGTTCTACCAAATCTTCCAGATTCTGACAGATTGAACGAATTGGCGTTATGGAATTAAGCAATTCATGCGAAATCACTTTCATGAGATTGATCCATGCATCTTTTTCCTTTTTCTCCACCACATTCTGAATCGAATCTAGCAAAACGATAAAATAATCTTGTCCAAAGATTTCGGTTCGTGAAGCCTGCAAAACAAACGTTTGTTTGCTTTGTTCGTTTATGCTAAGCTCAATTGAAGTTTTAATTTCATGAAAATCATCTTCTTCGATAATTTCACACAAAGACGGCAGCTGATTTCTAAGATATTTCCATTTAGAAACTTTCGGAACATTAAAATTGCTCGAAAAATAATCATTCATTAAAAAAATACTCCAATCGCTTTCCTGCCTCTGCAAAATAATAACACCCGATTCTATATTATTTAAAATCGAACGGTAAATAATATCTCTCGTAACCTGTTCATTTTGTTTGCTTTTCAGCGTTTCGTACAAAGTAAACAGCTCATTATAGGTGCTATTGAATTTATGCTTAGAAAAATCGGAGCTAAAATCATCCTGAAGTATCGAAGAAATGGTTTTATTGTAAATTAAAACCATATTTCTAACATAAAAATACATTTCTCTACCCAACAGAAAAACCATGCAGAGACCAAAAATACCTGTAAAAAGCAAACCAATTTTAAAAAAATACAGCGATAATTCTATACCAATAACGATAAAAATCAATCGCAGAAAAAGGAGTTTGTAAGTTTGTAAAGTCCTTAACATAATTAATCGATATTGATATTAAATTTCTCCAAACGTCTATACAGCGCGCCTCTTGACAAACCCAGTTCTTCAGCAGTTTTACTGATATTGTTATTGTTTTTAAGAAGTGCTTTTTCAACCGTGGCCTTTTCAACCGAAGAAAGCTGAATATCATCTGAGTTTTCCTCGTAAGGCGTTATCGTTTCCAAATCCAAATCAGAAACTGTGATGGTATTATTTTCGCAAAGAATTACGGCACGTTCAATCTTATTCTCCATTTCACGGATGTTTCCGTTCCAAGCGTGTTTTTCAATCTGTTCTAAGACTTTTTTATCAAAAGTGATTTCGTCACGGCTATATTTTTCTATCATTTTATCCAAAAGATATTCAGCAAGCGGGATCTTATCTTCATGTCGTTCTCTTAACGGAGGCAAAACAATTTCCATCGTATTGATGCGATAATACAAATCTTCACGGAAGTTTTTTTCGGCAACTTCCAGTTTTAAATTCAAATTAGTTGCCGTAATAATGCGAACATTCAAAGGTCTTGCTTTCGTTTCTCCTAATCTTGTTACAGTTTTGGTCTGAATAACCTGCAAAAGTTTCGATTGCAAGTGAAGCGGTATATTCCCTATTTCATCTAAGAAAATAGTTCCGTTCTGTGCCATTTCAAAACGTCCAGCCGTATCAGTTTTGGCATCAGTAAAAGCGCCTTTAGCATAACCAAACAATTCGCTTTCAAAAATGTTCGAATTTAAAGAACCCAAATCAACTGCAATAAATGGCTGATTTTTTCTTTCGGATTGTGTATGAATATGATGTGCGAGAACAAATTTCCCTGTTCCGTTTTCGCCCAAAATCAAAACATTCGCATCTGTTTTGGCAACTTTATCAGCTAACGAATAAGCCTTTTTTATAATTTCAGAACTTCCGACAAAGAATTCTTCTTTTATTTCAACGTCTTTATTTTTCTTCTGTTCTTTTCGGGCTTTATCTACAGCTTGTTTTACCGATTCTAAAAGCTTTTTATTTTCCCATGGTTTTAGGATATAATCAAAAGCACCCGATTTTAAACCTTCAACTGCTGTTTCCACTTTTCCAAAAGCAGTCATTAAGATTACGACAGTTTTTGGCGAAAGCGTTTTTATTTCTTTCAATAAATACAAACCTTCTCTCCCATCTTCAAATCCCAATCTATAATTCATGTCCAATAAAACAACATCAATGGCATTTTTTGCCAATAATTCGACAATATTTTTCGGATTATTGAGTGTATAAATGTTTTCAAAATACTTTTTCAGATAGACTTTTGATGCAAAAAGAATGTCTTCTTGATCGTCGATGATTAAAATAGATGCGTTGGTCTTTTTCATTATTGTTCAGTTTTGGACGAAAGATGTCCATTAATGGACAGTTTAATTTTTTATTAAAAAATAATCACCTAAAAACAAGGGTTTTACAATGTTTAATTTACTGGCACGAAAATCACATTAGAACTTGTAAATCATTAATAATTAACAGCTTTCGGAAGTAAAAATAACAAAATAAATAGCGATTACACATTGTAAATATTTTAAAACCTAAAAATAAAACAACTAAAACCATTATCTTTTATGACCACCAATCATTCAACAATTCAATCTAACTGGTTCTCAAAATTTTATTTAAGTTTCCTCGCAATCGTAGGCGGAATAAACGCTTTACTTTTTGTGATATTACCAATTCTACCATATAATCTCACAAAATTTATAAATGCAGCTGGAATGTTGAGTTTATTGGCGGCAATTTTATTTTCGTTTATCTTTTCATTTTACTGGAATTATAAAGAGAAAAACAATAACATAAACTGCGAAAAATACAAAACTCTGCTTATTGTATTATTACGATTTTGGATTGCTTTTCACGTTTGCATTTTTGGTTTTGAAAAGATTATAGACGTTAATTTTTCTTTTTCTTACCATATAAATGATTCTTTGGCAAGCACGCTAACAGGCCAAGAACTAACTTGGAAATATTATGGCTATTCTTATGGACTTTCTATAATAGTTGCCCTATTACAAATTGCGGGAGGTATCGCATTACTATTCAGACGATCTATTTTACTCGGATTAGTATTGCTTATGCCGGTAATGTTTAATATTTTACTGATTAATCTATTTTACAATATTGGTCCTATTACCTGTTTTACCTCAATAATAATTATGCTAGGTTTAGCTTATTTGTTATGGCAGTATAAAGAAAACATAATTGCTTTATTCAATCATTCTTCAAAAGCTTATTCTATAATAAAAAATAAAGCATTGCGTATTGCTGCAAGAGCCTTTTGCATCATAATACCATGTTTGTTTGTACTTTATTACAGCCATAAAGTTCAGCTTTCTAAAAGATATTTTGGAAAATGGAAAGTTGAAAGCATATCGCGCAATGGCAAAATTATTCCTGACACTGCATGGAAAAAAGATAGTTCTGCATGGAAAACTATTTATATTGAAGAAAGAGAAAAGATGTTTTTTTGCCCAAATCCAAATATGTATGTCGACAGTGCCTCTATTTATATGAAATATCGATTTGATGATGCAAAAAATACCTTTAAAGTGATTTCGTATGAAAGAAACTTGCAAAATCCTGATACAATTTCTGTCCAAATTAATAATTTCGACAGCAATTCTATGCAGTGGAATATGGTATTGTATAAAGACACAATCAAAATGCAATTAAAAAAAATCAAATAATCAATCAATCAAAAATCAAAACAGTCAAATTATGATTACCATTACAAAACTTTCAAAAGTATTTAGAACTGAGGAATTAGAAACTAAAGCATTAAGCGAAATTTCGTTAACCATCAATCAAGGCGATTTCGTTTCTATTATGGGACCGTCCGGAAGCGGAAAATCGACTTTATTGAACATCATCGGACTTCTGGATAGCGCTTCAAGCGGAAGCTACCAACTTCTTGATCAGGAAATGGTGGGTTTGAAGGAAAAACAAAAATCGCAAGCCAGAAAAGAAAACATCGGATTCATTTTTCAAAATTTCAATTTAATTGATGAATTATCGGTTTTTGATAACATCGAATTGCCTTTAATTTACAGCAATGTTCCTTCTGCCGAAAGAAAATCAAGAGTAAACGAAATGGCAAAAATTTTAGGAATTGCTCATAGATTGAAACATTTTCCGCAGCAGCTTTCTGGCGGACAGCAGCAACGTGTAGCTGTGGCAAGAGCTTTAATCAATAATCCGAAAATTATTTTAGCCGATGAGCCAACAGGAAACTTGGACAGCCGAAACGGAAATGAAGTAATGGAATTATTAACCGATCTTCATGCCAGCGGATCAACAATTCTGATGGTAACGCACTCCGATTATGACGCTTCTTTTTCACAAAAAACCATTTTCATGAAAGATGGTGTAATCCTTTCTGAAAAAGTGAATCATAGAAATGTGGATGTTTTGGTAAATTCTAATTACTAAAGTCATGTTGAAGAATTGGACAAACATATTTGTTTATCATATAAAGAACAACAAATTCTTTACGGCTCTAAATATATTGGGCTTGAGTATTGGAATTGCAGGTTTAATTTTTGCGATTCTATACTGGAACGACGAACATTCTTACGATCAATGGAATCCTGAGAAAGATAAAATTTTCATTGCAATGAATGATTTTGGCGGTGGAAATATCTGGACAACAAATTCTCCAATTCCAGGTAGAATGCTTAATGCAACTACTTCATATTTGGATAAATACTGTTATTTCAGAGTAAACTATACTACAGAAACTATTCAGTATAACGGAAAAATCGAATTGGTTGATAAAATCTTTTCTGCCGAAAGGAGCTTCTTTTCTTTCTTCCCATTTGAATTTATTCAAGGCAATGCCAAAACAGCTTTTAGCGACATAAACAGTATGGTGCTTTCTAAAGAAACTGCTGCACGCATTTTTAAGAATGAAAACCCAATGGGCAAACAAGTAAAATATGCCGATCGCATTTTTGTTGTTCGCGGTATTTTTAAAACGTCTGAAAAATCATCAGTAATGCCTTCTGTAATTACCCCTGTTATCGAAGAAGAATTAGAAAAAAATAAAGATAACTGGGGTTTTAGTTACGGATTAATGTTAAAACTAAAAAAGCCAAGCGACACTACAGCAGTTATTCAAAATTTAAATAAAATATTCCTTGAAGACAACTACAAAAAACAGGCAAAAGCTGAAGGTTTATCGCTAGAACAGTTTATTAAACAATATGGCGAACCTATAAAATCAAGACTTCTTCCGTTAACAAAAGCAAGGCTTCGTCAAGGAAATTATGCATTTCCTGAACAGAATGCCAATTTGCAATTTCTAAAAATCGTAATGGGTTTATCTATCTTAATTTTAATACTTTCGATTGTAAACTACATCAATATGGCTACTGCAAATGCCGTAAGACGTGCTAAAGAAGTTGGAGTTCGTAAAATTGTAGGCGCTTCAAAAGCGCAAATTATTGCTCAATTTGTTTTTGAAACCACACTCATCACTTTGTTTTCTGTTTTACTGGCAATGGTAATCGTTGAGCTTTCGCTTCCGTTTTATAATGCTTTTTTAAATAAAAACTTAACGCTAATTGGAACTCAATTTTACTTTCAGCTTATTTTAATTTTCTTTTTTGTCATTATCGTTTCAGGAGTTTTTCCAGCTGTTTATATTTCGAATTTTGAAGCGCTAAAAGTCTTAAAAGGCAATTTTTCGAGAAGTAAAAACGGTGTCTGGATTCGTAACGGAATGCTTGTTTTACAATTTTCTATTGCTACTCTTTTTATCATCGGATCTTTTATTGTTCATAAACAGGTAAATTACATGATTGCCAAAGATTTAGGTTTTAATGGTGCGCAAGTTATGGACATTGCTTTTAGACCTGTAAAAGATAAAATCCAGTATGAAAGATATAAAACTATAAAACAGGAACTTTCAAAAATTAAAGGTGTTGAAGCTGTTTCTGCTGGAGTTTTTTCCATTGGAAGCAATCTCAATTCTTGGCAAGGACTTCATTATAAATCTAATAAAGAAGTTATTACACAGCAATTGGGACTTGACTTTGGCCAATTAGATTTACTAGGAGTTAAAATAGTTAAAGGAAGAGATTTAAGCAGCAAACTGGCAACAGATAGTATTACAAGTGCATTATTGAATGAAACAGCTGCAAAAACTCTTATGGTAAAAGATCCAATAAACAAAGAAATTACTTTTGGCGGTCAAAAATATAAGGTTGTCGGTATCGTTAAAGATTTTCATTATATCGGAATGGAATATAGTGTGGCGCCTATGATTTTCTTTCACCTTAAATCTGTTTCCTGGATGGAAAATGATTTGCAGTTTATTACTGTTAAAATATCACCTGACGGAATGCCAGAAACGATTGCTTCAATTGAAAAATTCTGGAAATCTAAGGTCGATCAGGAATACCCTTTTGAATATGGCTTTGTAGATAAAAACTTTGCAAGAACTTATAAAAAATATCAAGATCAGAGAAACTTGTTTGCTTTACTGAATGTTGTGGTAATATTAATTGCTGTCTTCGGATTATTTGCTTTGGCTTCTTTTTCTATGGAAAGAAGATTGCGCGAAATAGCGATTAGAAAAACACTCGGTGCGGAAACCAATATTTTGCTAAAAGAATTGTCTAAACAGTATGTCCTTTTCTGCGTAATTGGTTTCTTAATCGGAATTGTTCCTGCCTATTTATTAATGCAGAAATGGCTAGAAAACTTTGCTTCTCGAATCGATATTCCGTTTCTGCCTTTTCTAGTTGCTTTTGTTTCACTGTTATTTTTAACACTGACGATTGTTTTAGCAAAAGCCTATCAGGTTACCAAAGTAGATGTTTTACGCTATTTAAAATATGAGTAATTAGTTTGATTTTTTATTTCACGCAGATATAATATGATTTAAGCAGATACTTTTTAATTTAAAAACAATCTGCCAGAATCTTTAAAATCTGCGTGAAACTAACCCCGAAGTATAAAAACATACATAAAATGTTAAGAAACTGGATCAATATATTTATCTATCAAATAAAACACAGTAAACTTTTTACTGCACTCAATATTCTCGGATTATCAATAGGCATTTCAGGCTTAATTTTCGCGCTTCTGTATTGGAACGACGAACATAATTATAATGCTTGGAACCCAGAGAAAGACAACGTTTATCAGGTATTAGCTCAATTAAGCGATATGCCTGTAACTGCAAATAACCCTGTGCGTTTAAAACCTCATTTAGAAAATGATCCCAACGTAGAAGCTGTTGTTTATGCAGATGAATGGTATCAAAAAGATAAAGTGGTTTACAATGGACAAAAGGAATTTGTAGACAAAATCATAAATGCCGAAAAAGATTTCTTTTCTCTTTTTCCTTTTGAATTTATATATGGAAATGCCAAATCGTCTATAAAAGATGAAAACAGTATTGCCATTTCAGAGAAACTTGCAGAGCGATTTTTTGGAAATAAAAATCCGATAGGCAAGCAAATCAAATGTTTGGATTCTACGTTTACAATCTCAGGCGTTTATCGCATTCCTGGAAACTCATCGATCGCACCAAACATAGTGATAAACCGCATGAAAGACTTGGCAGATCCTGCTAAAAATCCGGGTCTTTTTGTTCTAAAAGTATTAGTAAAACTGAAAGATCCATCAAAAGTAGAGTCGACCCGAAAAATGCTTGATCAAGTATTTTATGACGAGGTTATTGTAAGAACTGCCAAACAAGCGGGTTTTACACCTGCAGAAATGGTCAAGAAAATGGGAAGTTTTAAGGTTTTGATGGAACCACTTTCATCTGCCAGATTGCATTCTGTAACTGATGGTTATCCTGAAGGCAGAGGAAATTATCAGTTTTTGGTAATTATGGCATGCTTGTCAGTTTTAATTCTTATTCTGTCCATTGTCAACTATATCAATTTGGCAACGGCAAATTCGATTAAAAGAGCTAAGGAAGTTGGAGTTCGCAAAGTATTGGGCGCTTCCAAAAACCAGATTGTTTGGCAATTCATTTTTGAAACCGTTTTGATGACTGCTTTTTCGGTTTTATTAGCGTTAATGATTGTAGAAATTGCACTTCCTTATTACAATTCTTTTTTAGAAAAAAATCTAAGAATAGTCGAAAGTCAGTTTTATCTTCAATTAATACTAGTTTTCATTATAACCATTGTTTTTGCTGGAATATTTCCTGCTTTATATGTTGCTAATTTTGAGACTTTAAAAGTTTTAAGGGGTAATTATGACCGAAGCAAAAGTGGCGTCTGGTTTAGAAACGGAATGCTAATTCTTCAGTTTTCAATTGCGTCCTTTTTCATTATTGGTTCTGTAATTGTCTATCAGCAAATTAAATATTTAAACAACAAAGATCTTGGTTTTAAAGGCGATCAAGTTATGGCAATTTCGTTAAATCTTCCGTCTTCCTATTATCAAGGAGAAAATGTTGGAAAGAATATTTTTGAAAGATATAACACTATAAAACAAGAACTTTCAAAAATTAAGGGCGTTGAAAATGTTTCAACCGGTCTTCTTTCTTTTGACGGAGCCGACGATTCACAATGGCCAATTTGGTATCAAGATGTGCTTTTCAAACAAAAAGCAATCGGACTTGATTATGACATGTTAAATCTGCTTAATATAAAAGTAATAAAAGGGAGAAATCTTAGTCCAAATATAGCTTCAGACACTATAAATTCTGTTTTAGTTAATGAAAAATCATTGAGTTTAATGCAGATAAAAGACCCTATTGGTAAAGAGATCAAAATTGGAAATCAGAAAATGACCATTATTGGTGTAGTAAAAGATTTTAATCTTTTAAGTCCAGAAGTCGATGTTCCGCCAATTACTTTTTATCATATAAAATCTCTGGATATGGCCAACGAAATGAATCGCATTTACGTAAAATTAAAAGCAGATCATATTCAAAGCTCTATTGCCGAAATTGAGAAATTCTGGAAAACAAAAGTTGATACCGAATATTCGTTTCAATACGATTTTGCAGACAAAGAATACGCGAGAACTTATGAATCTTATGTCAAGCAAAAGAATCTATTTTCGTTGCTAAACATTGTTGTAATACTTATTGCTTTGTTCGGATTATTTGCTTTGGCTTCCTATTCAATTCAGCGTAGAATGAAAGAAATTGCCATTCGAAAAACACTTGGCGCAGATACCAATGTTCTGTTAAAAGAATTGTCAAAACAATATGTTTTGTATTGCATAATTGGTTTTCTAATCGCGATTTTACCTGCTTATATTTTGCTGCAAAAATGGCTTAACAATTTTGCTTTTAGAATAGAAATTCCTGTTTTGCCTTTCCTAATTTCTTTTGTTTTTTTATTGGCGCTTACTTTAATTATTGTTTTGGCAAAAGCGTATCAGGCAACAAAAGCAGATGTTTTAAAATATTTGAAATACGAATAAGTTAGTTTTAAGTTTTTGCAAAAAGCTGTGCAAGTCTGAGCCCTTGCACAGCTTTTTTTCATGAAATTATATTCCGTTAGGAATATCTCGTTGTAGAAAAAAAATAATTGCGTATTTGCAAAGTGTCCTGTAAGGACACCTGTTTTGCGGAATACATATTGTGAAGATAATCGAACGTTCCTACGAAACGTATTCTGTGAATCCATTAAAAAAATCTACCAATCAGACATTCCTCCGGAATGAATAGGAACGGAATTAATTCTGTTCCTATTTAATTTTATATTACTAATTGGGGCTTTCTTTTTCAAGACAAATTAAGCGTAAAAACGTTTCAAAATTTTCTTTGCATTATCTGAAGCAACAATCAGTCCACCGCTCATCATGATAATGTCTTTGAGAACCAAACGGCCTCCAACGGAAAGATATGGAAAACCAAATTCTGGTGTTGGAAAGTCTCCGCCCAAATTAGGAACGTAAACTTCTGGTGTTGTTATTAAAAATGATAAGGTTACAAATGCCATTCCGAATGTTAGAAGTCCGCCAACAAAGCCCATTTTAGGAAACCAAATTCCTAGAAGAACCAATAAACCTATAGTGACAATAACAGTTCCTAATCCGTAAGAGAAAATGTAAGTTCCATTGGCTTCATGCCATTTAATGTTTTTTTCAACAGTTTTACCTTCAAGATTTTTGTAAAGCGTATAGGCTTTTACTGTTTTTCCTTCATCATTAACAGCTTGTTTATTAGCATCTTTATAAAAGAAACTCATAAACGGACTATTAGCAACAAGCGGAACAATTCCATCTGCTTCATATTTAAAGGCTTTTAATCCGCCAATCCAAGCCATTACAACAAATATGGCAATTCTTAAAAAGTGAATAAAGTTACTTTGTCCACCAGCAATAAATCTTATAAATTTTTCCATTTTGATTATGTTTTTAATACACATCAAAATTACTTTAGAGCTATCTGGATAAAAATGGACGTAAAGGAGTTTTCATGGACTATTTTGCCACAATAGAAATACCGACTTCCTTTCTGAATTCTTTAGGCGAAATGCCGACACTTTTCTTGAAATAACGGCTGAAATAAAATTCATCTTCAAAATTAAGATCGTCTGCTATTTCTTTTATCGTTTTGGTAGTTAGATGCAGCAATTTCTTAGCTTCCAAAACAATGCGATCTTGAATAAGCTGAGAAGGCGATTTTCCGAAATGCTTTTTGATTCTTTTACTGAATGTATTCACACTCAATTTGTACTTTGAAGCATAAAAAGCAACTTCTTTTGCTTCTAAAAAATGAGAATCTAACAAATGCTGAAACTTCAAAATGTCAGCATTTCCAATAGATTCCTGAATCTGCGGTGACATTTTCAGCTGTTTTTCTTTGCTGCTTAAAGCCAAAATAACTTGCAAATACGATTTTAGAATTGAGTTATCATAATCGAGTTCTGAGTCTTCTACCCTTTTCATTCTTTCGATAATACTTGTGATTTCTTCGTAAATAAAATCGGAAACCGTTACAAAAGGTTCGCTATAAATATCATTGAATAAAATTCCGTTACAGGCCACTTCTTTTTTATGATATTCAATGCAGTAAAAATCTCCATGAAAGCAGAGAATATTTATGAAAGGTGCAGTCGAACTTTTCCACTGCAATAACTGATACGGCGTTAAAAACAAAAGACATTTCCCTTTGCATTCGTAATCGGTTAAATCAACAGAAAAAATCGCTTCTCCATCAAACATTAAAATGTTGTAATACGGTTCGTTGATTGCCTTTTCAAGAAAAAAAGGTTGTTTCAGTTCTATTTTCATATTACTAATAGTGTCTTTTAGAAAAAACCTAAAATCTAAAGGGTTTTAGCTTTTTTTATTCTTTTTTAGTAAATCCTTTTCTGGTCATTTCTCCCCAACCTTTGGTTCCCATAATTTTTTCTTTATAGCCAACTAAAGCCGCATAAACCGTAAGCGGATGAAAGTAAAACGGTTCGATAAAAGCAGCCATTAAAAGCTTAAAAAAATCGGCTTGTTTTGGATATTTATGATAGGTTTTTTCTTCGCTGTATAAAGCAATCACAGAAAACAAAACTGCAAACGAATATACAAAAAACAATAGCAAGAAGAAAAAATGCCAGTTTAGAAGACCAAATATTATAAAAATAGCGGTAATGACTAAACCAATAAATTCTATTGCAGGTGCTAGAAATTCAAACAAAGTCCAATATGGCACACTAAGCATTCCTAGCAATTTATATTTTGGATTAAGGAACATTCTGCGATGAATGCTTAACGTTTCTATTGTTCCTCTCATCCAGCGGGAGCGCTGTTTTTTGAATATTTTGAAATCTTCAGGCGCTTCGGTCCAACAAAGCGGGTCTGGAATGTAACTTACCGAATAAGGCAGTTTATTATCCAACATATAACGGCGCATTCTCACAATAAGTTCCATATCTTCTCCGACCGTTTTGGTGCTGTAACCGCCAGAAAGTATGGCTATTTCTTTATCAAAAGCTCCAAAGGCACCGCTTATCAGCAATAATCCATCGAGTTTTCCCCACGCCATTCTTCCTAAAAGAAAAGCTCTTAAGTATTCTAAAACCTGAATTCTAGACAGCATCACATCTGGAACATTCACTTCAACCAAGCGTCCGTTTTTAATGATGCATTGGTTTGCAACTCGCACTACACCTCCAGTTGCAATAATGCGTTTACCGTACGATTCTAAAAATGGTTTTGCGAGTTTTAAAAGCGAATCTTTGTCTAAGATACAATCGACATCAATACAAACTACATACGGATTTTGGGCAATATTAAGTCCGACATTTAAGGCATCGGCTTTACCTCCATTTTCTTTATCGACAACAATTAGTTTTTTGAAAGCTGCATTTCTAGAAGTGTAAATTCCTCTGATTTTTTTTGTTTCAATTTTTGGATGAAATTCCAAATCGGTCAAAACCAAATCGTAGGTTTTGGTTAAGATTTCCATCGAATTATCTTTGCTTCCGTCGTTAACCACAATTACCTGATAATTGTTGTAATTCAGCGAAAGCAACGATTTTACATTTTCTTCGATCGTAAGACCTTCATTATAAGCAGGTGCAATTAGTGAAAGTTGTGGAGCAAAATCACTGGTTAACAATACATCATAATCGACAAAACTGTTTCGCTTAAGATATTTTCTAAGCTCTTTTGTAGAAAGATAGGCCAATATTAAATAAGAAGACATGATTAGTATAGCGTAACCAAGAATAAGGAGTATATATACATCCAAAAACCACGTTATTTCTGTATTAAAAAAAGTCATTTTCTTATAATATTATGCTGTTAAGGTCTGTAAAATACTCTGCGCTTCGTATTTAATTATAGTATTTGAAGTATTGTCTGCCAAATGAACAACATAAGGAAGCTTTTGCGATAATTTAAGTTCTTTTATCAGTTTTAAACCAAGTGCAATTACTGTCGTATTTTGCGATTCTAATAAATGTTCAATTCCTACTGTATCTCCAACATCATGCTTTTTGAAAGCGCCAATAATATTCAGTTGCATCCAATCGTCAATAGGATCTGAATGTTCTACTAAATACTTTATGCTTTCGGTTCCTTCAAGTTTAATTGCTGCATTTATTGCCACAATTTTTAAAGTCTTTTTTCTGGCTTTAGAATAAACAATAATCTGATCAAATGCTTCTCTAATATTAAATTCTGACAATTCGGTAATTCCTTTACACTTTACCTCCCATTTTAGGCTTTTAAGCTTTTTAAATGAATCTTTTATCAATCCAGAATCTTTATAAAACTGCTCTAATTTTTGAGCATAAACACCCTCATAATTTTTATGCAGATTAATAAGAGAATCTGTCAAAACTTCTCTAAAGAAAGAAGTATCAAAAAGAACTAGAAAGTTTTTGTCTTTTTTTACTTCGGTAAAAGGAATTTCTTCAAAAACGACATCTGACATTATTTTGTCTATCACTTCACTGTATTCTTTGCTAAGACGTTCTCTTTTTATTTTACTATTTCTGCTGGCAACAATAATAAGATATAGAATAAGTGAGGCCGATACGAACAGATAAATGGAGAAAGTAAGAAAAGGTACTTCCCACTGGCCATTTTTATATAGTTCCCAGAATTCTGTCATCTTAAAAACGTTTTGTTACAATTAGCTGTACATTAAACTTATTTCTGTATTCACTAGGAATATATTCCTCATATTCATAAAGAAAGATAGGACGTACAAAAAACGAATCTCCAAAACGATGCTGATATTGAAGTCCGACACGATAGGCTTTTAATGGCTCTGTAAAATTATTGTAGAGATACAGGTACGGAACATTTCCGTATTGCAACTCCAGTCTTATAAGGCGTTCCTTTTCTTCATTAACACGCTGAACGCTTAAAACATGAGAAAACAGCTCGTTCGAAATATCGTAATAAGGTCTATATGCAAAACTATAAATTCCGGCATTATAGGCTAATTGTCCTGTAAGCAGTGTAATATCATCTGTATCAAAATGCATGAATCTTCCTCCAAGCGAAAAATCAAAATGTTTCTGTGGCTTAAAATAATATTCTAAACCTGCTTTAGCTACAGGAAAAATGGTTTCTCCTGTTGATACTCCAGCATTTGCGTACAAGTAGCTTTTGTTCGAAAAGGTCTGATAAAAATCGGTTTCAAAAAGCATTTGAGTTTCGCTGCCGATATTTCCAATATTTGCTCTTCCTACGATTGCCGATTTGCTGAATTTATGTGAATACTCAACATATCCGTAATGAAATGGCTGCTGTCCTGGATCTGAAGTCGAAATATTTAGGTAAGAAGCTGAAACTGTATTTTTTGCTTTACGTCCAATAAGCGTGCGTATTCCACTAAAGGCTTGCGTGCTATTATCGATATAAGATGCTTTATCTATTAAATCTAATGCTTCCTGATCGCGGTTTAATTTTTCCAGACAAGTTGCTTTAATCTTCAAAATCTCAACCGATTTTGAATCGATGGCAAGATATTTATCACAATACAAAATACATTTTTCGTAATCTTCTGTCCAGAAATAAACATTTATAAGCGCTTGCAAAGCCTCAGGATTCGGATTGTTTCTGTCTGCCATTGGAGACAAAATCTTTATAGCCGTTTTATAATCCTTTTTCCAGCTGTAAATTCGTCCCGCAAAAGTCTGCACATCTTCATTTTCCAGATATTTGGCGCGCAGAGGTTCTATTATCGACAATGCTTTATCATAATTTTCTTTTTCAGCCTCGCGTCTTGCGTTTGCCAGAGTTTCATCTATATTAATTTCTTGTCCAATTGCAATAGAGGAAATAAAAAGCAGGAAAATAGAATAATATATAAACTTCATCAGATTCGGGTTTTTAGTAATTTATTAATTCTCACTAAAAGTACGGCCGGACTTACTGGTTTAGCAATAAATTCGTTTGCTCCAATATCAAAAGAGTCAAGCTCAGTCTGCTCAACTCCAGAAGAAGTCAGTATAATGACAGGAATATCCGATTTAAGGTTCTCTCGAACGTGTTGGGTAATTTCCATTCCGCTAACGCCCGGCATGTTTATATCGGTCAAGATTAAATCATAGTTTTCTTTTTCGATCGCTTCTAGCGCCTCTTTTCCATCAGAAAACTGGTCAACACTAAATCCTTTAGATTCTAAGAAAAAAGATAACGATTTGCGTAGGATATCATTATCTTCGGCTACAATAATTCTCATTTTTTATTTTTTTATCTGGGGGATATTCAAAATTATACCATCATAACTATAAAGCTACTGTATATTTCGCTTATATCATAGCTCTTTTAAAATTTTAACGACTTCTTCTATTCCGCAGCTGAAAATATTTACTTTATCTAATGTTTCAGCAGTAAATTCGCCAGATGACGCTTCTTCTTCGATAATCGACAAACAATTGCTCAAATCCTGCAACATAAAAATGTCCATGCTTGATTTCATATTATGTGCCAGTTTCTTTACGTTGTCGTAATCACTATTCTTAAATGCTTCTTCTAACTGAGCCGACTGAACAGGGATTTTTTCAATAAAAAGACCTATCATATCTTTCATAAATTCAGGATCGCCGCCAGACATTTCATCCAAAAAAGACATATCAATAATTCTCTTATGATGCGTATCTCTATCTGGAGTCATTACTGTCTTTATCGCTTTTAAAAGAACAGCCTGTTTAAAAGGCTTAGGAACATAAGCGTCCATACCTGATTTATAACAGCGTTCCTGCTCTCCGACCAAAGAATGCGCTGTCATGGCAATAATTGGAATATTGGAGTTCATTTCATTTCGAATATATTCTGTCGTTTGATATCCATCTTTAACAGGCATTTGTAAGTCCATCAACACCAAATCATATTGGTTTTGAGATAAAAGTTCTATGCCTTCTTCTCCATTATTTGCGATATCCAAATCAAAGCCAAAATTATTAATTACGCTTTTTGCGAGTTTTTGGTTTAAAATATTGTCTTCGCAAAGCAGAATTTTAAGACTTCCTAAATCATTCTTAGAAACTGTTTTTACATTATTTTCTACAATATCAGCTTTTCTGTAAGAAAGTAAAAAGTAAAATTCGGAACCGCGGTTTGGTGTACTTTTTACATGCACTTCTCCTTTTTGCAGTTCTACCAATTGTTTTACAATATTCAGTCCAAGTCCAGTTCCTCCGTAGGTTCTAGTAGTGCTTTCTTCTCCTTGCGTAAATCTCTCAAAAATGGTTTCCAATTTATTTTTTGGTATCCCAATTCCAGTATCTTTTACTGAGAATTTAAGCGAATAATGATCTTCTGTTTCGTCTATTTTTTTAACCGAAACTGTAACTTCTCCTTCATTGGTAAATTTTAGCGAATTGCCAATAAGATTCACCAATATCTGATTTAGTCTTCCTTGATCCCCAATAACCATATCGGGCATTTCTGCATCAAGAAAAAGATCAAATTCGACATCTTTCTGCACTTTTACTTTGAGTAAATTATAAACATGTTTTAGTGTTTTCTTTAAATTAAACGGCTCGGCTTCGATTGTCAAATTTCCAGATTCCATTTTAGACAAATCCAAAATGTCATTTACAATTAGAAGTAAATTTTCGCCAGCAACCTGAACACTTTCAATATAATCCCGTTGAGTATCGTCTAATTCTGTCTGTGCAAGCAAGTCAGTAAAACCGATAACAGCATTTAAAGGTGTTCTTATTTCATGGCTCATATTGGCCAAAAAACTATCTCTAGCCAAAACCGCACGCTCTGCAATTTTTCTCTGAGCATACAATTGGTTGTTTTTTGTGCTTAATTCTAACTGTGCTATAACATGCTTGGCTATAATCGAAAGTGCATTACGCTGATTATCATTTAATTCCTTAACCACATGATCTACCGCACACAAAGTACCAATATTATAACCATCAGGGGTTGTAAGCGGAACTCCTGCATAAAACCTAACGTTAAATCCACCAGTTACATTAGGATCATCCTTGAAGATTTCGTTTACATGCGTATCATTGATTTCTACAATTTTGGTATCCAAAATAGTATAATTGCAAAAAGAGATTTCTCGAGGAACTTCAGTCACTCCCACTCCAATTTCAGATTTAAACCATTGTCTATCTTCATCAATAAAAGAAATATGGGCAATTGGAACACCGCAGATATAAGCGACAAGCTTTGTGGCATCATCAAAAGCATCATCAGGAAGTGTGTCAAGTATATTATAACGTTTTAAAGCGGCTAAACGTTGTAGTTCGTTTTCTGGGATGGGGTAATCTTTATTCATTTCTTTGGCGTGGTAAAGTGTATAAAGGTAAAGCAAATTTGCATAAAAGCCTTTTTAAAACAGAGGGTTTATTACAAAATTATACCTGAGGAGACTTAAGTATAACGGTTTGGATTACCTATCCTATTCTAATTCAATTTCTCGCAACATTCTTAATAACAAACTTGCCTTACAATTTAAGAATACGGTTTAATTCAAGTATTGTCATCCCCTCCGAAAGCACTTTCGGTGCTTTTACTAATTTCTCAGCTAAAAATGCGGTTGTGATTGGAGTGAGGTTTTTAAAAAGCCCAATTGCATTGAAGAATTTTATGACTTTGACTGAAATCTTTTCGCCTAAACGATCTGTATTTTCTCGAATTAAAGGTCCTGGTCTGAAAATGATATATTGAGGAAAATTAAGTCCTTGTAGATAGTCTTCAAGTTTTCCTTTCATCATAGAATAATATACGCTACTTTTAGCTGAAGCTCCGTACGAAGAAACTAAAACCAAAGAATTGACATTGTTTTGTTTGGCAGCGGCTGCGAAATCGGCAGGAATATCATAATCGATTTTCCATTGTTTTTCTTTTGAACCTGCATCTTTTAAAGTCGTTCCGAGGCAAGAAAAAAGAACGTCTCCATCAATTAAATTCTGAAACGAATTGACATTCGAAAAATTAACAACATGCTCGGTCAATTTTGGATGTGATTTTCCTGTTGGACGCCTCACAAAAATTGAAACTGCTTTATAATCAATGCTTTCTAAAAGCAGATTAACTAGCTCTTTTCCTGTTGCGCCTGTAGCTCCAATTACCAATGCTTTCATAATGTTCGGAATTTTGTTTCGTAAATATAATGATCTTTTTATTGAAAAAAATGTCTATCGATATGTCGCTCCTCTGGAGCTTTTTTTCTCGTTATTTTATTTGCTATAAATATTATGCTTCTCCGAAGCATTTTGTTGCACAAAAAAAGGCCGTCACCAAAGTGACAGCCTCATTAATTACAGTATTTAAATCTTATCTTTTAATAAATTTCTGAGTATACTTTGCTTTATCAGTTTCAATATTGATAATATAAAAACCTTTGGCAAAATTGCTTACATCGATTTGATTGTTGTTTAATTGAGTGTTAATCGTTCTTCCATTAACATCATAAATTACAACATCAGTAACTTCATCTTCAGTACTAATATTCAGATAATCTGAAACTGGATTTGGATAAATTGACAATTGCACTTTCGTGAATTCGTCTCTTCCTAAAACGGCTGTGTCAACCAAGATCGATTTTTCTACAATTTTTCCATTAGAATTAAAACTGATAACAACTGTTGCTTTCCCACCTATTTTTGGTGTTAAAATCAGTTCTTCATTGGTATTAATTTCTGCTGAAACAATATTCTCGTCACTATTTGATTTTATCGTTTTTACAATAGCTGCCGACAAATTATCTTCATCTGAAACTACTGTTTTCAAATCAATAATCGTAGGACTTCCCGTTGAAATTTCCGAAGGCAAAATTGCATTTACAACTGGCGCTGCATTATCTGGAAATACCGTCATGGCTGGAAACCAGTAATAATCATTTAAAACTTTGGTATCAATTAATTTTCCTGTATTATCAAAAATATGAATCCAGTTTTTTTGATAATGTGCACCAAAACCGCTTTCTGTTGTGTTTACAATAATCTGATCTGAAACAGGATCAATTCTCAATGCTGCCCCATAAGGAATTTGTTTAAAAGTTCCTGTTTGCCCTGGAAGTGTCGCAAAGCTTTCATTGAATGTTTTGGTTGCCACATCAAACTTTATAATTAGAACACCCGACGTAAATGCGTTTACAGAATTCATCCAATACAAAGCATTTTCTTTGTTGCTATATGTAAAACTACCTGCGTTCCAAGCGCCCCAAGAACCTAAATATTGAGTGGTTGGTATGGCATATTCGACAGTAGCAAAAGTTAAAGGATCAATATTAATTAGCTTCTTATTTTGAATTCCCCAAATGCTTCCATCTTTAGATTGCGTAACTGAATGAAACGCTCCAGTTATGGTTTTTACGACAGTATTAGTTTTAGGATCAATAACCAAAATCCCACCATTTTGTTTTACAGCAAATACATATTGAGAAGTGCGAATCATGTTTCCAATCTGACCCGCATATTGGCTTCCGCCTCCTGTTCCTGCAATGAGAGTTCCTACTTTCATATTGGCAATATCAAAAGTAAAAACTCCGTTTGAAGCGCCTATATATCCCATTTTTTCATCCACTCCAACAAAAGAACGCCCATCTCCTCCTCCAATATTATCAAATTCTGCAAGGGTTTTCATTGTCGAAGCATCAGCTACAACCAATCTTCCGCCTGGCGTATATTGCGTATCGCCTCCGTCTTTAGCTTGTTTAGAAACAAAATAAAATTTATCCCCATAAATAGTTCCGTATTGCGTTGTAGCTCCAAAAGCTCTATTTTCATTTAAATCGCTATACACTCTATAATTAATTTTCCCGTCATTGCTGACAAAATTTACAGATCCATTTGTGTGGCCAAACCATTCTTCGTTTACCATGAAATAACCTTTTGTAAAATCTATTGTATTCGCGTAAGGTGTTACAGGAGTAAATACTGCAATTGGTTCTTCTGCAAACGAAACATTAAAATTCCAGACATCCCAAGAGCCGTTTTGTAAAACTCGACTCGATGCTCCTAATCCAGAATAATCAAAACCATTATTAGCGTCATCTCTTACCCAATACGACCAATATCCATTAACTGTCCAACCAGATTGCCAGTGATCTGATGCATCAATTGGCGTATATTCGTCAAAATCATAAACTGCTGTATTTACAATACCGTTTACAGGATAATAAGGATATGTTACGTTTCCGCTTTTGTACAATCCAATTGTGTTGGCTCCATCCAAATCGAAACCGAAACCCCCAATTGCAGTTCCAAATTGTGTTCCTTGCAATAAAAGAGTGTAAAAACGAGGATCGGCTTTTGCAATGGCTTTCATCATGTCTTCGCCAGTTGCATTTCCGTCCCATTTAAATCCCCAGATTAAGGCGTCTGTATTTTTTCCGTCGTTCCATTGTACGGCAAATGCTGCTTTATTGGCACCTGTACCAACCCAAAACTGAATATCATCAAAAGTTGTTACAGTAGCATTTTTTGCTTGTAATTGCTTTTGTGTGACTGTTTTTAATTTAATGTCATTTCTAGGAATACCCTGAACTTTTATTTGGGCATTGGTTAGAAATGCAAAAAATAGCATTATTACTATAAAGTAGTTTTTCTTCATAATGTATTGATTTTAAAATGTTGTTTTAGTTAAGATGTAAATCGTAAGCACCTGAAACTTCTGTAGAAACTTCTCCAAGCCAGCCCGCTTCCTGATTAATTGCGGTGTATATTTTTACGAAGTCTATTCCGGGAAGCTTTACATATTTTCCGTTTTTATCGACTGCCCAAGAAATATCAATGTTAGAAGCTTCATCATTATTTGGCGCATTATCGGCATAACCAAATTCAAATGATTTGCCAACCCAATATGAACCTTCGCCACTTTGGTCATAGAAATTATCTGCCATTTTTGTTCCTTTCAAAGTATAAGAAGCATCGGCAATCCAAAGCGGGTAATAGCTTTGATCATGAAATACATTTTGTGATTTATAACCTGAATTTCCTGCATTATCCTGCCATTTAATGTATTCCGTATTTACCTGCCAAAATTCTGTTCCTGCAACTGGAGATTTGTTTGAATCTGGTTTGAAATAGGTAATCGAATAGTTCTTTATAGTCGTGTTTTTAAAATATTCGCTTCCAGCAATCTCATACCATTCGTCTTCATCTGGTTTTCCGTTTTTATTTCTGTCGTAAGCGACCATTATAATTCCTGGTTCACAAGATCCAGCACGCGCTTCGTTGGCTTCATTTCCCCAAAAGGCATTTCCTAAAACCTTAAAATCTCGTCCGTTCATATTTGGAATGGTGTGATCAAAACCAAAAACCACATAACCGCCAAAACCGCCTAAAGAAATCATGGTTGTATTTGAACCGACAATTGCTTTTTTAGCTACAGAAATCATATTGGCTTCTGTATTTCCTGCGGTATATTGCGGAATTTCGTTTGTAAACTGTCCAACTGCGGGACGAAAATCAAATACATTAGATATAAAAAGAAAAGTAACCGTTGGCTATCAGCCTGAACAAATGGTTATTCATAACGGAAAATTGTATGTCGCGAATTCTGGCGGTTACAGAG
>NZ_JBEWQE010000028.1:0-22378 GCF_040538975.1 Flavobacterium sp. UW10123 | reverse complement strand
ACGATGGAAAAGAGGTTGTGCAATTGTATATTCATGATGAATACGCAAGTATTGTTCGCCCGATAAAAGAGTTGAAAGGTTTTGAATTGGTGAATCTGAAAAAAGGAGAAACTAAAACGGTAAACTTTACTTTGACGGATAAAGAACTTGGTTTTTATGATAATGAAGAAAATTATTTAGTAGAACCGGGAACTTTTAAAATTATGGTTGGAGGAAGCTCTGATAAAGGTCTCACTACCCAATTTGAACTAAAATAATTAGAAAAACGAATTATTTGCATAAAATACGATTGCATTAAAACAATCAAAATAGCCTGAGCATAACTAATTAATAGTTGTACTCAGGTTTTTGGCAATATGATAAATTTCAAAATTAAAAGTATATTTTTTGTTTAGTTTTATTAATATTGTTAATTACACTTAAAAAAATAAAGGCGGATTCTCACAGAAGATTGATCAATAATACTGTAAAATGAAAAATATTAAATATATTCTTGTATGCTACTTTATAGGTTTAAACTGCCTGTTTTCTCAAGATAAATTTGATAACTATCAATTTAGAAGCATACAGGAAACTACTTCCAAAAGAGCCATTTCCTCAATTATTCAGGATAAAAATGGTTTTATTTGGATAGGTACAAATGGAACAGGCTTATATCGGTATGATGGAGTAAATTATTTTGGATATGAGTACAATAAAAATTCCGGTTCAATAAACAGCAACTTTATTTATTCCACTTTTGTTGATTCTGACAATAACTTATGGGTTGGCACTGATGACGGTTTATGCTTATATAACAGGGATTTAGATAATTTCACTAAAATCAATATTGAGGACGTAATCAGAAAAGGATATGATGAACCCATTACTGTAAAAACAATTATTCAGGACAACAATGGCAACTTAATCTTGGGTACTTATGGTTTTGGATTATTTAAACTTAACATAAAAACGTTAAAGACTACTTTGATTCCGTCAAAGGTACTGGACAAATTTAATTTTCTAATAAAATCTTCAGTAAAAAACAAACAAGGAATTATTTATTTAGGAACAAGTTACGGTCTTTTAGAACTTGATTTAAACGGGAAACTCAAACAGGTTTATAAAGACAAGTTTAAAAGAGAGCCTTTATTAGACGATATCGAAAATCTTGTTATAGATAAATTAGGATATATTTGGTTGGGAACTACTGAACATGGTTTGATTAAAATTAAGCCAGAAAATGATAATTACCAATTTGAAAATTATTCTGTAACCAAAAACAAAATCTTATCACTTATAGAAAGCAGTCAAAATTATATCATTTGCGGCACTGAAAATGATGGATTGTTGATTGTAAACTATAAAGGCCAGATAGTCCAGAAATATTTGCACAGCAAGTATAATGACTTTAGTTTAAAATCTAATTCTGTCTGGTCATTGTATCAAGATAAAGAAAAACGGCTCTGGTTAGGATATTTTAATAAAGGCCTTGGCGTATTTGACAAGCCAAATAACAAATTTAATTCTCTTGAATCACAAGTCAATAACGATAATTCTTTACAAACGAGCTATGTCACTTCAGTTATAAAAGACAAGAAAGGAAACCTTTTGATCAGTAACGAAGGAGGTGGACTCGATATTTATAATCTTGCCAATAAAAGTTTCATTCACGTAAATAAAAACAGCCAAAGTTATTATTCTGGTTTAGACGCTGCTGATATTCAAACCATATTCATAGACAGCAAGCAAAATATTTGGATAGGAAGCTGGGATCGCGGAATCTACTTTTTAAAAAATGGCACTACCCGATTCATAAATTATAATACAGCAAATACTGAAGGATTAAAATCGAATAGGATTTTTAGTTTTTCAGAAGATTTGAAAGGCAGAATTTGGATAGGAACTTTCATAAAAGGCTTGCATTATTTCGATAATAAGAACAATACATTTGTTCATTGCAACACAAAACCATTTATAGAAAACGCATTGGACAATGCTTTTATCCGTAAAGTTTTTGTAGATTCTGATAATGTTTTGTGGGTAGGAACGATCTTAGGATTGTATCAGGTAAGCTTAAAAGGCGATTCTGGCTTTAAAGTTACCAAAATGCGCGATGCCATGTTCAAAGACAAAACAAAATACAACAGTATCCAAACTATTTTATCAATCTATGAGTCTAACGATAAAACAATATGGATTGGAACAGACGGTGAAGGATTATTTAGTTATAATAAAAAAGATAGAACATTTTCAAACTATAATAATTTTCCAGGTTTCAAGGAAAAATCTGTTCGCTCCATAATTACTGACAATAATGGCTATTTATGGATAAGCGGTGGATTAGGATTAACAAAACTTGATTTAAAAAACAAAAAAAGCACCAATTTTACTAAAGATGATGGTCTCATTGATAATGATTTCAATAATAATGCCGTCTTTAAAGACGGAAATGGGAATCTATATTTTGGGAACTATGAGGGAGTAAATTATTTTAATCCTAGCGAGATCAAAAAAAACGAGAAAGCTCCAAAATTGTATTTCAGTGATTTCAAACTATTCAATAAATCTGTAAAACCTAATGAAGATGCTTCTCCATTAACCAAAGTAATTGGTCAAAGCAAAGAAATCATTCTTAATCATACGCAATCCGTTTTTACTATTGAATATGTTGGAATTAACTATAATTATTCTAAGAAAAACCAATATGCCTATTATCTACAAGGTTTTGAAAAGGATTGGAATTATGTGGGAAACAACAGAACCGCAACTTATACCAATCTACCACCCGGCCATTATGTTTTTAAAGTAAAATCTGCAAATGCAGATGGTTCATGGAATACTGTTCCAATAGAATTAAAAATAAAAGTCTTGCCGCCGTGGTGGAAAACTATTTGGGCCTATTTACTTTACACTTCGATACTGGTTTTTCTAACTATATACCTTAATAAAATATATCAAAATCGTTTTAAAGCAAAACAGGCTATAATTTTAGAAAAAGAAAAAAATATTCAGTCAGAGAAATTAAACAATAATAAGTTGCAATTTTTTACCAATATTTCGCATGAATTCAGAACACCATTAACACTAATTATCAATCCTTTAGAAGATATTCTGAAAAATAAAAATTTATCTCCTGAAATATATAACAAACTAAAAATTGTACACAAAAGTTCAGATAGACTTTCCAGACTTATCAATGAACTTATGGACTTTAATAAATTAGAGTTCAATAAAATTTTTCTTCAGGCCAAAAAAATTGAAGTCGTAGCATTTACACAAGGAATTAGAAGTTATTTTGATGAGGAAGCAGCCTCCCGAAATATTACTATTAATTTTGAGTCTGCATTCGATGAGCTTGAGGATTGGTTAGATCCTAAAATGCTGGAAAAAATACTGTTCAACATTATTTCAAATGCTTTTAAGTTTACTCCTGACAATGGTTTAATCACTATTTCTATAGCAAAATCAGAAAGTGATAATCTATTACTAATTGATGGGAATATAGTTCCTTCTTTTTCAATAACGATTACCGATACTGGTTCGGGTATTCGCAAAAAAGATCTGAAAAGAATATTTGACCGATTTTATCAGGTTAATAATGTAAATAAAGATTACTATGGAAGTACTGGAATTGGTTTGGAGGTTGTAAAAGAATTTGTGGAACTTCATAAAGGAAGAATTGATGTTGAAAGTCAGGTAGGACAAGGCACAAAATTCATATTAACCTTTCCTTTAGGCAAATCTATGTATAAAAAAAGCGAAATAATTGAGGTGGACAAAACAGAAAAGAATAAAACTAAATTCCTATCTGAATCTACTGATAAAGATGATTACTCAGACCAAACTGTAGAAAATGCCACTGAAACTGCAAAACCATACACTGTTTTAATTGTTGAAGACAATCCTGAATTGAGAAACTATCTAAAACAGGAATTAAGCAAATTATATAAAGTTATTGTAGCCGAAAATGGTCAAAAAGGCTACGAGCTTGCTGTTCAGAAATTACCAGATTTAATTATTACAGATGTTATAATGCCCATTATGGATGGACTGCAGATGTGTAAAAAAATAAAAGGTGATTTAAAAACAAGCCACATTCCATTACTAATGCTTTCGGCAAAAGCAATGGTAAAAGACAGATTAGAAGGTATAGATTCAGGTGCCGACATTTATCTCAGTAAACCGTTTGAGTTAGACATCTTAAAATCGAGTCTAGCACAGCTCATTACAAGCAGACAAATCATGTTTAAGAAATTTTATAGCGGAATCACAAAAGACGGAAAAGAAAAAACAACTTCGCTCGATAATGATTTCATTCAAAAGATTCTGCATTTTATAAATGAAAATATCAGCGAACCAGAATTAAGTGTAGAACTACTATCATCTAAAATTTTCCTAAGCAGAAGTCAGCTGTATCGAAAGATAAAAACATTAACGGGCGTTTCTGTAAATGAATTTATTAGAAATGTACGATTAGAAAAAGCAAAACAATTGATAGAAAAAGGGAATAATAATATTAATGAAATTAGCTATAAGGTTGGATTTACATCTCCCTCCTATTTCACTAAATGTTATAAGATTAAATACGGCCATTTGCCCACACAAGAAAAAGAACAAAAAAATAAACGTTAAAAATACCTCTTTAAAATAGAGAATAGCCTAAAAAAGAGCTTCGATATCATAATCGAAGCTCTTTTTTTGTAAGTCAATTTCCTCAAAAATCTTTTCTGTTATTTGAGAGCAAAATCTAATATATCTAAAATATTACTACTTCTTTTTTATACAAAAAGTATTTTTTTAGCAGTTTTTTCAGCAATACTTTATCGCCTGTTTTATATCATAATTGTTTCTTTTTAGCAATAGCAGCCCTTAATCTCCATTTTTTGCATCATTTGTTGCACAATATGCTTCATACGTTCTACAATAGCAGGGCACTACATTTTACTTTCGTTAAGAAATATTTAAGAAAAAGAGAATCTTCTTATAGCTCCACTTTTGAACATGTAAAAGTCTCTTCTATTAAATATTTTACAAGTAAAAACAAACTAACTTAATCGACCAATTTTTATGCAGAAAAAAACATTAAAAAAACTACTATGTTTAATAGTATGTATGTGGGGAAACTTTTTCTTTGCACAAACTGTTAAAGGAAAAGTAACATCAGGAGGCCTTGGCCTACCCGGTGTTGGTGTAGCAGTACAAGGAACAAAAAATGCTACAACCACTGATTTCGACGGAGGATTTATCTTAAACAATGTAGATCCGAAAAGCACATTGATTTTTAGCTATATAGGCTATAAGACTTTATCCCTGCCGGCAGACACAAAATCGGTGATGGTAGTCAACATGGTTAATGACCTTGAAAAATTAAATGAAGTCGTGGTTATTGGCTACGGTACTTCAAAAAGAAAGGATGTAAATGGCGCTATTTCTTCCATCAAAGCATCCGAAATTCAAGACAAACCTTTTATTTCCATCGATCAGGCTCTTGTAGGTAAGGCGGCTGGTGTAAATGTTACTCAAAATTCAGGGACTCCAGGAGGAGGAATTTCGGTGCAAATTAGGGGGATTACCTCTATTAATGGAAATGAACCTTTATATGTCATTGACGGAACACCGGTTTTTGCAGATAAAAACAACGACTCATTTGCATTTAGCGCATTAGGAGGAGGAAATGGGCAGACTAAAAACTCGGCTTTATCGGGATTAAATATTTCAGATATCGAGACCATTGATATCCTAAAAGATGCTTCATCAACGGCAATATATGGTGCAAATGGCGCGAATGGTGTCGTTTTGATTACAACTAAAAAAGGAAAAAAAGGAAAGTCGGCTTTCACATATGAGACGTATTTAGGTACTCAGCAAGTGGCAAATTCAGTTGATGTTTTAAACTTGCCTCAATATGCCACTTATCAGACTAAAATCTTCAAACTAAATGGAGAACCAGTTCCCTATCAATATCAAAAACCAAATTTATTAGGTAATGGAACAAACTGGCAGGACGAACTTTTCAGGACTGCTACTATGTATAATCATCAAATATCATTCTCAGGAGAAAAAGACGGAACAAGATATTATACCTCTTTGAATTATTTTGATCAGGAAGGAATTGTGATGAACTCAGGTTTCAATAGAATGTCCATTCGCTTAAATGTTGATTCAAATGTAAAATCATGGCTAAAAATTGGCAATAACATGTCAATAAGCAGATCGTCTCAAGAAGTAGTGCGAAACGATGATAGAGGTGGTTTAGTGATGAATACGCTAAGACAGTCTCCAGAATTGCCTGTTAGATCTGCCGATGGCTCTTATGCTGGCCCAACAAGCGGTTTAGGTTCTTCTGCAAATGAAGCAACCAACCCTATCGCATTGTCAGAATACAATAACGCAAAAGCAGACCGATACAAAGTAAATGGAAATTTCTTTGCCGATTTTACTCTTACCAAAGGATTAGTTTTTAGAACTGAATTGGGATATGATTTAAACTTTGCAAAAAGCAGCTCTTTTGCTCCCGCCTACACATTAGGAAATGTATCTGAATTACTAAACAAATCCTTCAAACAGCAGGATCAAAGTTTTTACTGGAGTTTAAAAAACTATTTAACATATAATAAAACATTTAACGAAAAACATAATTTCACTTTCTTACTAGGTCAGGAAGCACAAGAAAGCCAATACGAATACCTAAGCGGTTACAGGTCTGGTGATTTTCTAAGCAAAGATTTTACCAATTTAAACATTGGGGATATAGATACGGCTGTTAATGGAAATGGTTCTGGAAGATGGTCGATGACCTCATACATTTCGAGATTAAATTATAGTTTTTCTGATCGTTATTCTTTTTCAGCTTCTTTAAGAGCAGATGCCTCTTCTAACTTTGGGCCTAATAATAAATGGGGATATTTTCCATCATTTGCAGCAGGTTGGACCGTTAGCAACGAAAGCTTTTTTGAGTCATTATCCAACACTGTCAATTATCTGAAATTTAGAGCTGGTTATGGTTCGGTAGGAAATCAAAATATTCCTGCAAACAGATATCAAACCATTCTTTCATTGACTGCATCTCCATTTGGAGGAGTGTCTCCAACAATTGATAATTTAGGAAATCCAAATATTAAATGGGAATCGCTTAAGTCTTTCAATGTTGGTTTTGAACTCGGAATGCTAAGCAATAGAGTAAAATTAGACTTTGATTATTATATAAAACATTCTTCAAATTTCCTTACTAAGCAAATCAATGATGAGTCGAATCAAAGTGCATTAAATTATTATTTGAATACGGGTGAAATCCAAACTAAAGGGGTCGAACTTACCTTAAACACTAGAAACATTTCTACAGAAAATTTTACATGGGACAGTACTATTATTTTCTCAAAATATAACAATGAACTAACTAGTTTTCAAGGGGCAGGTAAATCTTTATTAGGTAAAGTACAATTCGACCTTTATAATGTTACGAGAACCACAGAAGGTCAGCCAGTTGGACAATTCTACGGATATGTTACAGATGGAATATTTAAAAATGCCGCAGAATTAGCCGCAGGACCAATCCAAGAAACAGGAACAGGAATTGGAGATATTCGTTTTAAAGATCTTAATAATGACGGAAAAATTGATGCTAAAGATCAAACCGCAATAGGAAGCGCAATTCCAGATTTTACCTATTCATTTACCAATAACTTTAAATACAAAAACATCAGTTTATCAATTGCTTTAACGGGAAGCCAAGGCAATGAAATCTACAACTTTACTCGTCATTATACAGATGGTATTTATCCTGGATTTGGAGATCGATTTGCGAATGTGAGCACAAGGGCTTTAGATGCTTTTGAACCGGGAGTAAATGAGAATACTAATGAACCAAGAATTACCCTTAATGACCCGAACGGGAATGGAAGAATCTCAAATAGATTTGTTGAAGACGGTTCTTATTTAAGAATTCAGAATGTTTCTTTGAGCTACGATTTACCAAGCAAAATCTTCGAAAAGTCTATTATATCTAAAGTTAGATTGTATGTCAATGTCCAAAACTTATACACATGGACAAAGTACTCTGGTTTTGATCCTGCTTTAGGAAATTTAGATCAAAATATAACCCTTAGCGGAATTGATCTTGGAAGATACCCAGTGCCAAGAATAACTTCTATGGGTCTAAATCTAGAGTTCTAAAATTTACAATCACAAATAAATTAATGATTCATAGTCGTTAAAATAAAAATAATAGTTATGAAAAAACTTTTTAAACTTTTTATGATTGGAATGGTGATACCATTGCTGTCTTTATTTTCCTGTTCTGATGATTTTTTGGATGCTCCATCTGAAAATCAATTGACGCCTAGCGATTTACCAGAAGGAATTACCGCTTTTGATGGAATAGCTGAGAGTTTGTATTTTAAACCTTGGTTCACTTTTAATGATAAATTCTTAATTGCCGTTGGCGATATGTACGCTGGTAACGCATTTACATTTGATGGTGCTTATGCACAATTTAAAGATGCAGAAGTAACCTCGCAAAATCCAATCCTGACAGAAGGTTATACTTCTTTATTTTCGGTTATTGATCAATCTAATAATTTAATGAGTTTGGTTGAAGACAGAAAGAGTGAACTTCCGGAAGCATCTTATAAAAATGCCATTGCAATCTCAAGATTTATGAGGGCCAATGCTTATTTCTATCTGGTAAGAACCTTTGGAGCCGTGCCAATTATTAACAAAGCAGGATCGGCTGCGCAACCAAAAAGAAATCTTGTTACAGATGTTTACAAATTCATAAAACAAGATTTAGAATATGCGATCGAAAATTTACCAGCAACTTCGGTAAAAAAAGGATATGTTACCAAATTTGCTGCTATGGGAATCCTTGCAAAAGTGCATTTGACATTAAATGAATATGCAGAATGTGCAACTCTAACTCAGAAAATTATCGGAAATCAATACACTTTAATTCAAGAGTACGGAAACTTATTTAGCAGTCCTGAAAATAATAATAGCGCCGAAAGCATGTTTGCCCTGCAATGGAAGGCAGTTGCTACAGAATGGGGAACTCAAAATACAAATCAAGCGTATATAGTTCCTGGAGGTACTGGAATAACTGGTGGTGGTGATGGCTGGGGCGTTTACTTGCCTTCTATTTCATTGCAAAGCGGCTTTGAACCAAATGACACTAGAAAAAAGAGTACAATCATGACAGATGGTGACTTTTATCCTGAGTTATTAAAGAATCAAGGCGGTTTTAGATATAAAAAAATATACTCATCGACTGCGGCTAATTTCAGAAAGTACATTGTAGGATCTGCTGCCGAAAGAAATGATGTGTTTTTTATGAGGACTTCGCAAAATACCATCATTTTAAGGTACTCTGACATTTTACTAATGAATTCTGAGGCTATTTTGGCAGGAGCCGGTTCGACTACTTCTGCATCTGCTTTAGACTCTTTTAATGAAGTAAGAGCCAGAGCGGGATTACCAGCTAAAACAGTTCTTACAAGAGATGATTTATTTAATGAAAGAAGAATTGAATTTGCACTTGAAGGACAATATTTCTTTGATTTAAAACGCCGTGGTTTAGCAGAAGCAACAGCCATTATTTCACAGCAAGAAGTTGGATTTTATTCTGATGATGACAGAACAGTATTGATTTCAAGAAAAATAACTCCTGGAAGCAACTACTTTGAATTGCCTTTACCGCAAACTGCTATTGATACTAATCCATCGTTATTAGAGCCTCCTGTTCCTTTTAACTTTAACTAACATTTACTATGATCAAGAAAATAACATATAGAATTATAATTCTTCTAGCACTGGTTTCTTTTGCTGCTTGCCAAAATGATGACGCACCTACTGCAAGCGTTGATGCAATGGTTGCCGAACCTGGCGATTTGCTTAATCAGGCCTTTCCATTAAACAAGGTCAGAGTTGAAGGTGAAGGTTTAAAAGGATTAAAAAAAATTACGTTGGACAATAAAATTAACATCAGTTTTAATCCAAACTATAATTCAGATCAAGCTTTTATTTTTACTATTCCTTTTGACGAAAAACTAGGAAGCAGATTTGGTGTGCAGCCTATTACGTTTGTAACAGGAACAGGATCAGTCACCAAAAACATAGAGATTTTACAACCTACTCCTACCATAACAAAAACAATTCCAGAGGTAGCAACTCCTGGGTTTCCATTAGAAATTGAAGGAACATGGTTTTACAATATTTCTTCCATCACTATGGGCGGAAAAACACTTAGTTATACGCTAAAATCGTCATCTTCAATTATCATTGGTTTACCTTCAAACGCAGTTTCAGGATCAGAGCTGGTTGTTACTACTCCAGGAGGTTCTGCAAAAAAAACAATCAATTTTGCAACTGTAGTTCTTGTGTCCGATTTTGACGGAAACGGTTCTAGAGAAGATTGGAGTGCTTATGGTGATATCGATAGTTTTAATGCCAATACCCCTGGTGGCCCAACAGGAAGTTATGCAACATTAGCATGGTCTGGTTCAACTGCAAATGGTTATAACGGAAGCAGTGCTGGTGGTGGAGCTAGTTTCCTAAGCACTTCTAATAATGATGCTTTAAAAACATTTATAGATATTGATGTAAGCGCAAATGTTGTGGGTGCTCAATTTGCCATTCAGCTAAATACTATTGATGGCGTAAATTATGGCTATAATTTTAAAGTAACCGATGTAAACTGGACCACCAAGACAATATTATTAAGCGATTTTAAAGATAATTACGGATTTGGTTCAAATTCGGCGGCAACGTTAGATCCTTCTAAAATTAATGAAATTAAAGTCGGTATTGCTCAAGGAGATACGCCAAATCCTAGCGTAATAAAATTCGACAATATTAAAATTCGTTACCAATAAAGAGACTTTTAGGCATAAATAAAAGAGGTCGTGATAAATCGGCCTCTTTTATAAATAAGGTCTAAAATGATACAAAAATTATAAACAAGGGTATTACCAATAACTAGAATACCTATAATAACAATACAGTATGAAAATTAAATTTTTACTAATGCTGGCCTGTCTTTTCTTTTTTTTGAACTCTTGTTCAAAAGATGACAATGTCGCTGTTAATGTTTTAGAAGCACCTATTGCAAATGCTCCAAAAGACGTGAATGACGAAGGCTTTAGAGCAAAATGGAATTACGTTTCCCACGCAAAAAGTTATCTTCTAGATGTTTCTACCAATGAGAATTTCTCCACTTTTGTCCCAAATTACAATGCAAAAGAAATTATCGATTTAAATGAAGTTGTTTCAGGTTTAAACGGAGGCACACAATATTATTACCGAGTTAGAGCAAAAAATGAAACAGAGATTTCTGGCTATTCAAATATTATTAGTGTTGTAACTACAGGTTCTAGCAACATTCCTGAGGATCCCACATTTTTAAAAGTAAAAGCCAATAAACTGGCAAATCCGTTTTTTGTAGGTATGGCAATTAAAGCATCGCAATTAACAAACGGAAGTCCTTATGATGTTATATTGAAAAATGAATTTAGCAGCATATCTGCCGAGTATGAAATGAAAATGGATCAAATTTCTGTTTCAAGTGGCGTTTACAACTGGACTGTTGCCGATAAAATCGTTACTTACGGAAATTCAAATGGCATCAATGTTCACGGTCATGCTTTGGTATGGCATAATTCGGTACCGCAATGGTTAAAAGATTTCTCCGGAACTGATGCTGAATTTAAAGCCGAAGTAAAAAAGTACATTACAGATGTAGTTACACATTATGCCGGAAAAATAAAATCATGGGATGTCGTAAATGAAGCTGTAGATGATAATGGCGGCACTATGAGAAATACAATTTTTCTTCAGCGAATGGGTGCTAACTATGTTAAAGACTGCTTTCAATGGGCAAAAGATGCAGCAATCGCTGCCGGTGACAACTCTTTACTTTTGTTCTATAATGATTATGCAACTTCAACTAATGTTCTTAAACAAGATAAAGTTTTTAGCATTATCGATGATTTAAAAGCAAACAATCTTATTGATGGAATCGGTTTTCAGATGCATAATAACTATTTAAATCCAACAAAAGCTCAAATTGAAGCCGACTTTAACAAAGCTGTAGCAAAAGGCGTGAAAATTCACGTTTCTGAATTGGATATTCAAGTCAATCAATCTAACGATATCACAACTTTTACAAATGAAAGAAGATTAGCCCAAAAAGAAAAGTACAAAGAAATTGTACAACTGTACAATGCACTTCCGGCAGTAAATAAATACGCCATAACTATTTGGGGAATGAAGGATAATGAATCATGGATTCCGTTTAGTACAGAACTAAACCATCCAGGAAATGACTGGCCTTTGTTATACGATTCAAATTTTGCAATAAAAAGTTCACATACGGGATTTCTGGAAGGTTTAGATTAATTTTTTTTAAGCTATAGTAATTTACTTCAACTATTAATAAACCAAAAAATTAAATTATGAAAAAATTAAATTTGTTTGCATTAACAGTTTCATGTGTATTAAGTTTGGGATTTGCATCTTGTGCAGATGACGCGAGTCCGATGGCGAAAGAACAATTAAAAAATGCAGATGTAAATACAGTTACAAAAAACAGTACAAGCAAAGTAGCAAATGCGCCTTGGGTCAAACAATTTGAGGAAACATTTGATGTGGGTTCTAATTTGTCGCAATGGACAAAAGAGCAACGTGCAGATTATAATTCTTGGTATTGTGATTATTACAGCTCTGTGCCAACCACACAATGGAGAGACGGAAGGCAATGTTTAGAAATCAAGACTACAAAATTAAGCACATACAAATATCAATCTGGATTCATTACCTCAAATTATCAATACAAACCAGAAAACAACACAGAATATATGCTTTCTGCAAATATTAAGCTAATAGCCATGGATGGAAGTACTTATAAGTCTTTTACTGAAACTTATGGTGCATGGCCAGCCTTTTGGTCGGTGCAAGGAAATGCTTGGCCAACTAAAGGGGAAATAGACATCATGGAAGGTTATTCTTTTGCCCCAAATGCAAGCCGTTTTACCTCTAATCTTTTTTATGGGACTTCTTCTGGAACAAATCTTATAGGAAACTCTGCAGAAAGAAATTATCCTGCTAATTTTGATATCAATGGAAATGGCGGATGGCATTTATATGAATCTTTTTGGAAAATGAAAGACAATGTTGTAACAATAACCATAAAAGTCGACAATGTGACCGTAGCAACTTATACTAATGGTAGTGCCAATAATCTTAATCTCAATAATTTTGGACCACACTCTATTATATTAAATATGAATGTGGGATCAAAAGACTCCAATTTTATTGATCCAAATAAAATCAACTTATTCTCAACTGCAATGATGTGGGTTGATGATGTAACAGTTTATAAAAGGCCCATATAATTTAAATCGTAGTTGATTTTCCCTTCTAATTAAGTATTTTTATTAAAGATTGCAGCATTTATTTTAAACAAGCTAAATTAAATCTGACATTTCTCATAGCAACATCATAGCATCAAAGATTTTAAAAAGAAGAAATGCAGGAAAAATGCAGGTTTCAAACTTAAAGTTCGAATCCTGCTCTCCCTACGAAAAGACGGAAAACGTAAAGTTTTCAATCTTTTCAAAAAGCCATAAAAAAAATCTGAAGACCTGCAAATCGTTGAATTTGCAGGTCTTTTTCGTTTTAGCCCTTTTTCAATATTTATAAATTCTCACAAAATTACATATGACGAATCGGTGCAATCAGAAACCGCAAAAATCCCTTATATCACAAGGATTAACAAGATTAATGAGTTGATTTGGCAGTAATATTATTCTACATTTAATTAATTTAAAAAGTAGGATTAAGTTAGAAAGTAGTTTTGATTTGGGATTCTTCTTAAAAAGACTCAAAATAGAAAGCAACTAACTCTCCCTTTTTTTAATAAACGAATCTCTATAACCATCTTCTTCCTCACTCGCCAAAATAAAGAATGGAAAAATTCTAAGCTGACTGATGTTAAGCTTGGATAAAAACATTATAAAATAAAAAAACAGCCCGACGGCTGTTTTAATTTTTATGCTATATTACCATAAATCTTTGATTTTCAAAAAATGTTAGATGAAGGAATTAACCGCCAGCACATCTGACAGATCACCTTATTTTTTCAAAATAAATTTCTGAGCTTTAAATAAATTGCGATCTGTTTTTTTTATTAAATAAACGCCGTCTGTAAGATTTTCCAAGTGAATTGTGTTTAGAATATCTGCATTTAGATTTACTGATTTTACAATTTTTCCAGAGGCATCTATAATAATGTAATTCCCATCATATTTGGTAACAATATTTAAAATTCCTTTGCTTGGAACAGGATACATTTTAAAGTCGGATACTTCGAAATCATCTAGTCCCAAAGTATTTACATTAATACAATCAGAAAGAATTGTACAGCCTGCAACGGTAATTTCAACCTTATAATCTCCAACGACTGATGGTTTAAATGATTGGTTTGTTTCATTTGTCAGTAGTGTGTTAGGGCACTTATACCATTGATAAATAGCTCCAGAATGATCTGATGTTAAGGTTCCAGAATTTAATGTTACTGTTTTCAGAATTGCTGAAGAATTGTTAATTGTTAATGCCAAAGTTTTAGTATCACATCCTGAAGAATAAGTATAATTTCCAGAAGCTGTATAAGTAGCGCCATTTACTGCCCAGGTATAGCTATCACAAGCGCTTTCTGTTTGTGTAGAACTTGTAGAATTAGTGATCGTTAATGCTAAAGTTTTCGTATCACATCCCGAAGAATAAGTATAATTTCCAGAAGCTGTATAAGTAGTACCATTTACCGGCCACGTATAGCTGTCGCAAGCAGTTTCAGTCTGTGTGGAACTTGTAGAACTAATGATTGTTAATGCTAAAGTTTTGGTATCACATCCAACCATTGCTGTGTATGTTCCTGAAGCTGTATAAGTTGTTCCATTTGCGCTCCATGTGTAAGAATCACATGCTGTTATTGTTTCAGGTACAGAAGTTGTAGATGGAGTAATAGTCAAATTTAGAGTTTTTGTATCACATCCAATAACTGTAGTATATGTTCCAGAAGCGGTATAAGTTGTTCCATTTTCACTCCAGGTATAAGAATCGCATGCATTTACTGTTACTGGCGTTGATGCTGTTGAAGGAGTTCCTGTTACAGTTTTTACTAGAACTCTGTCGCTTGCACAATAAGCCGTTTCACAAGCAACACAATAAGTAGTATTATTTTCTGTAGGTGTTGCAGAAACTGAATTTCCTGCTGCAAAGCTTGTTCCTCCTGTCATCGCGTTATACCAGGTAGCAGTTGTACCAAGCGGACAAGTAGCATTTAAAGTAACAGCTGTGCTTCCCAAACAAGGAATATTTTGTGTATCTGCAGTAACTGTAGCACTTTCTGGTTTAATTGATGTTACTGTAATATTAGAATTTACAGTGGCAAAATTAGAACCGCTAACAGTTGCCTGATTTGTAACTGAACATGTATTTTGCGGTAACACTTCCGCAGCATTAATTGTCGCACTAAAAGTAATCACGGTGCTTTTTCCAGAAGCTAAAGTAAATGGTCCGGCAGTAAGCGTTTCAGTCGAAGCATTTACTGCTACAGTTTTAGCTGATACTAAATTATTAGCAGTATTGCCGCTCATAGATTCTGTTGCAGGGGCAGTTGTTTCTTCCTGTGCTATTTCTTTTTGAATAGACATTTTTGAAGCAGTTCCATTGTCAGGAATAGTGACAGTTCCTGAAATTATAGTTCCTGTTCCACCTTCGTCTAGTCCTACTCCTGTTGGAGTATTAGCATTGTTGCCATTCCAGAAAGTTGTTAATGCTGCACTTCTGTTTCCACTTCCTGAAACATAAGCTGGACTACCTTGTAAAATTACCGAACAATTTGGTCCCTGAGAGAGTACGTCAAAATTTCCTGCTCCTAATCCGCTTGCAGAGTTAACTATATTGCCAGTAACCTTTGCGGCGCTAATCATTGTACTAGAAGAATTATCAGCATTGGCAAGTACTCCAATATGAGCGTAAGCATTATTTATAACACTAATGCTATTGTTAGTAATAGAGGCATCAATTCTTCCTGTACTCAATACGGCGTTATCATTTGCTTCAGAAAAAATTCCGTAATTAGCGGCATTAGTAATTACATTATTAGCTATTTCAGTAATATGTTTTGCATTTCCATAAGCAGCAACGCTAATTCCATTGCTGGAAGAAGTTGAGCCTCCTCCATCAATAATATTATTATTTATGCGTCCTTTTATAGTTCCTGAGCCTTGATTTCCAACACTACATGCAGAAAGACCATTATAACTTGATTTTAATGTGTTATTTATAATATTATAGTTTACGGTTGCAGCACCAATTACTTGTAAATCTAAACCATTACTTCCAGGACTTACAGTTGCTGCATTTATAGTATTAGCATCTGTGGATACATTATTACCTCCAATTTGAACAGTATTTACAGAAGATCCGCTAAAATTTAGTGCTAAACCAGTAGTTTTTGAATTAGAAAAATCATTCTTTTTAAAAACTAATGTATTGTTTGTAGTTCCTTTAGCTTGAAAAATAAAATTACTGTCTCCGTTTGATTTATTAAAAGAGTTTTTAAATTGACAACCGGTTACTGCCAAATTAAGTGTAGGATTTTGAGAAAGCTGGCCGTTAAATCCAAAAAAACCTCTTCCCCAAGAATCATTAACATTTGTGTTTGTTATCGAACATGTCCCTTTTAAATTTAATGCAAATATCCCTCCAACATTTACATTCTGTCCATTTGCACTTCCACAGCCTGTAATAGTACTATTACTTAATACAAAGTTATTAACATCATTCAAATTTATTCCAACAGAGTTTGTAGTACCAATGATAACAATATTATCTAAACTAACACCTCCAGAGATAGTTTTAAAATGCAGTGCGCCATAAGAATTAGTGTTATCATCTTCAGGATCAATAATTACAGTAGTAGAATTATTTGCATTAGTGAAACTCATGTTTTTAAGCGTAACATTGGCACACGATATAAACTCAACACCTCTTAATGCTATATTTTGTATTGTCCCTCCGGATCCTGCAGTAGATCCTGCTCCTGTAACCTGAAAACTTCCTTGTGAACTACTTACAGAAATTCCTTTAGACACACCACTAGCCGAAATACTGGTAAAAATGCAATCTAAAGCACCACCACTGGTAATATTAACGGCCTGTGCATTTGTTGTACTAATAGTCGTATTCCTTACTTTTAAAGCTCCTACATTCGAACCAGATAAAGTACCCGTTAGCGCAACAGCTTGAATATCATTATTTGCCTTTAAATTGACACCCGCAATAGTAGGATTTGTTCCGCCTGTAGAAGGTAAAGCATTACTATAAGTTGGCACAGTAAGACTTAATATAGAAGCCAAACTCGAAGTTGCCCCTTGTCCAATTACTTTTTGATTATCATTTAAAGTCAAAAGTCCGGTTACTGTACCCGTGTAGATAAAAATAGGATATGCAGTGCTGCCAGTAATACTATTTAAGGCTTTATAAGGTGTAGCTAATGTTCCGTTTCCTGCTGTTGCCGCTGCACTATTAACAAAGATTATAGGAGTGCTTACAGTAATATTTACCGTAGCAGATGAAGTTTTACCGCTAGCAGTGGTTAATGTATAGGTAAAACTATCAGATCCAGAATATCCCGCGTTTGGATTATAAGTAAAAGAACCATCTGCATTCAAAACAGTGGTTCCGTTTGCTGCTCCAGTTAATAAAGAAGCTGATAAAGCTGTTCCATCAGGGCTAAAATCATTTGTTAAAACACCGCCTACTGCATCTACATTTATTCCAACGTTTCCAATACAGGAATAAGAATTATTGTTTGCTATTGGTGTTGCTTTAAAAGAGTTTGGAATTAAGGTTAGATTAGAATCTAAAATATCCTGAAAATTCATTCCTAAAGCATCCTCTGCACCCGTATTTGTTATAGTTACAGTAAAATCAAGCTGAGAGCCAGGCTGAGCGTTTCCACCTCCATTTACCACTACAGCGTTTGTTACAGTAACTGTAGCAGCTACAGCAGGCGTACTTGTATTGCTTGTTTTGATGGAAGCGTTTTTAACTTTATTTTCTTTTTTCTTATCAATAAAAGTTTTTTCAGCTTTTACAAAACTTTCAACTATAGGAGCAACAAAGTTTTTCTTAATAATAGTATTGTATTTCATTCCAAAACTTAGAAATCCAACTAGTATTATTACAACTAAGAGTTTGTTATTTTTCATTTTTTTGCTTTTAATTAGCCTAATTAAGAAAATACTGCTTCATATTTCATTCCCACTTCATCAAACCCTAGTGGTGTAAGAAATAATTCTAAATTGCCTTCTTCAGGGTGTATAACATTAAAAATACCCTGTTCGTAATATTCGTCTTTTTGCTGCGTTCGAAAAACAAGAGAAAATGGAGTTCTTTGCAATGGAGAAAAACTATTAAATTCAGTTACAGAAATTAAATCAGCATCATGCTGAATTTCTTCCGAAAATTTAATGACAAATACTCTGTTAAGTAGAGAATTAAAGTTATTTACAGAGAGTAAAGATATATCCATATAATTTTGTTAATCGTTAAAATCAGTTATTAGAATTCCATTCCATTAAGTGGTAAACACCATTTGCTTCACTTATTTTTTTAAATCCTAATCGTTTATATAAATTCATTGCAGGGTTAAAAACTTCAACATGTATCGAGACATTTAAATTATTATTGCCTGCTTTTTTTAGAATTTCATTTAAAATAGAGCTGCCAATATTTTTATTTCTCCATTCAGGTAATATTGTAATATCTATAATTCTGACAGGTTCATTTTCAGAAAGAAAATCAATATATAATCTTCCAATCGGAACTTTTTCTTTTTCAATTATATAAAATTTTGCATCCAAAAAATTCTTCTGATAATATTCATGCTGAACAGAAAATTGCTGATCAATAAAAAGTCTTTTTTGTTCATCGTTCCAATTGGTTCCTTTGTCCAGTTCTTCTTGACGGGTACTGCCATATATTTCCCGAAGAAGGGTTTTATCACTTTCATGAATATCTCGAAAACTAATATTTTTAATTTCTAAATTCAAATCCAATTAAATTAGCCTCTTGCTGGAAAAATTCCCTGAAGAGCAATACAAAAATTCATTGTCAAATAAGGCATCATATTATTGTGTGGTAATCCAGAACCAGCAATAGATACAGAATTTAAACTCATATTAGCATTTGTTCCTGACTGACCGTAAATTCGTATAGGATTTCCACGGCCTAAACTATTATTAGTTGGAGATGTGGATTGTGAGTTCAAAGTCGCTGCCATTAATGAATGATTGTGAGATGGAATTTCAGATTCAAGCAAACTAACATTTTCACTTCCGCCTGTTTCTCCTAAATCATGTAAAGATAATCCGGGACCTTGTCCTGGATGCATAGGAACACTCCCTTGTAAATTCGGCAGGGCAAAAGTGCTTTTCCCATCGCCTCCATATGTGGTGCCCAGCAAAGAAAAAAGTGCTGTATTTTGAGATATAGGCAATAATTGCCCGTTGCACATAGCCCAGCCTACTGGTGCAAAATTGAACGGAAAAAGGCGTATCTCGGCAACAAATTGATCCATAGATATATTGTTTTTATTTTTATTTAAAAAGTATCGAAAATTTTAAATTTCTTATTATTGAGTAGGAAATATTCCAAACAATGAAATAATAAAACTGACACACAAATAAGGCTGAAAATTAGTATGGGGCTGACTTCCACCTGTAGCTGTAATGGAAGTTGCGCTTAAAGCTGCTGTTGGTGCAGCACTAGAATACATTTTACTTCCTGGAGGATTAGTGCTAAACAGCGCATTGGACGGACTCGCAGTATCTGCTAAATCTGTAGTTGCTATTAAACTATGAGTATGAGCAGGAATTTGATTAATAGTCAACGTAATATCTTCTACTCCACCTGTTACTCCCAATGCATAGCTTATATTAGAAGAGGATGTACCTGAATGAATAGGAACTCTTCCACGTAAATCTGGTAAAGCAAAAGTACTTTGACCATCGCCTCCATAAGTAGTGCCAATTAATTGAAATAATGGTTCATACTCAGAAATAGAAAGAATCTGTCCTTCACAGAACATCCATGCTACAGGAGCAAAGTTTCCTGCAAACATTCTAATTTCCCCAATGTAAGGTTGTGCCATATTTATACTTTTTACAATTAATAATTAATTTGGGGAAGGAAAAATACCTTGTAAAGCAATACAAAAATTCAAGGTCAGGAATGGTTGCATGTTTAAATGAGGCTGATTTCCCCCGACACTACTAAGAGAACCAGAGTTCAACGAAGTAAAATTTTGACTTTGACCGCTATAAACTAAATTAGGAGCAGTATTAGCCAATGAATTTAAAGGGCCAGGTACATTGCTACTTACCGAATCTGTTTTCGCCTGCAATATATGAGTGTGCTGAGGCAGTTCTGACACACTTATAGTATGTACTTCTTCTCCACCTTGCTCTCCTATCGTATGCCCATTTCCAAAATGAATAGGAGTTCTTCCTCTTAAATTTGGCAAAGCAAATGTCGTTTGTCCATTACCGCCATACATTGTTCCTAACAATGAAAACAAAGCTTGATTTTGGTTTATAGGCAAAAACTGCCCATTACATAAAGTCCAGCCTCTTGGGGCAAAGTTAAAAGACACGATACGTATTTCTCCTAAATAAGGTGTTGCCATAATTTTGACTATTTATAGGTTATTCATAGCAATTATATTAGACCAAAAAAGAATCAGAAGCAAAACTATGCTTAGAAATTATTTCCTTTTGGTATACAATAGAATTACCTTCTTTTATGATAATTTTTGTTACGGTTTGTTGCGGGGCTAAATTAGTGTGAAGAGAAATGCTACCTTTCCTCGTATCATATCCATAAGGATTTAATTTTTGTGTAGGCGCAGGAAATAAATAATGAGATAAATTAACCTCATTTCGATATATATTTAAGTCATGCATAGCTGCTGCAATTGCTTCCAAATCAAATCCCGATAAAGATCTTAGAGATTTCCAGTTGCCATTTGAATCTTTTCCAAAACATAGCAAAACATTATCAACTCTTCCAGCAGCCTCCGTTTGAAGATGCATAGGAAACATTTTTAACAGGCCGTCTGAAGAGCTGAAACAATAATTTCCTGAAGCAGCATATCCCGTTTTTTCCCAATTTAAAATAGATTTTTTATAACAATCTGCCAGAGATTGATCTAAAAGGAAAGCATCAAAAAAAGTTACTTTTGAGAATTTGGCTAGAATATTTCCTTCATCATTTTCTGAAATCGAAAAATTTTCCAAAGTGCTCTGAGCTGTTAGAGAGCCACAAAAAAGAGTTGTTGCACCCACAAATCCAACATTTTTTATAAAATTTCTTCGTGCTAAATTGATCATAATTCCCTGCTTTTCTGTTAAATTCTCAGTAAAAATAATAAAAGGAAATCTTAAATTATAATTTTTTGTTAAATAACACAATAAAAAATACACAAGCACGTTGTACTATTCTTTTTTTTAAAGAAAACACTTATAAGGACGAATAAACAAACATAAACTGGAGACTTAGAAAGAAAGTACCGCTTTGCATCATAATATATCTTTTAAATTTTGCATTTGATTTTTATTTTAGCACAACAATTCAAATCAACTTAGGGAGTCGACATCTTTCTCACCAATAAATTTGACAAGTGATAAACACAAGTATTTACATAGGATAAGATATCTCTTTTGAGACCTCTTTCTCCTACTTATTTTTTTTGGTTCGCTTGCCAACATTAAAACTTACCACATTTTTAGATTTTTTTTCTAATGCATAGACCAGCCAAATATAGTTTTTCTTGTACCTAATGCACATGCAAGGTTCATCAACTTCATAAGTTTTGCCTTTGCTGACAATTGAAATAATTCTTTTCAATAAAGTTGTCGCTGATATTTTCAGCATACTTGCCTCACATCTTATTCCTAAGCCTTCTTTGGTTAATTGGATAATATTCTGACGTGTATCTGCTTTATAAGCCTCATAAGCATAATTTTTAACTCTGATTTTCCCATATACTCTGCAGACATATCTTTGACTCCCAGACTTTGTCTTTCCATTCTTTACCATCACCAACACATCTGTAACACCTAGTCTGGTTTTACTCCATTTTTTTTTTAGATTTAAGACATTACAAAAATAACAAACAGCCCGAAGGCTGCTCTAATTTTATGTGGCATTACTATAAATCTATGATTTTCTCTAAATGGCAATTTTCACAAACATATGAAAAACAAAAAATCCCCATCAGATTACTGATGAGGATTCTTAAAAGAAAGGCGACGACATACTCTCCCACAATGCTGCAGTA
>NZ_JBEWQE010000027.1:0-24320 GCF_040538975.1 Flavobacterium sp. UW10123 | reverse complement strand
GCGTAATTGAAAACGTTAGGGATTTTATGCGCGAAGGCGATGATTTGGGGCATTGTGTCTTTACCAATGAGTATTACGCCAAAAAGGATTCACTTGTCTTATCGGCTAAAGTTCAGAACCAGTCTGTGGAAACTATTGAAATATCACTGAGCCGTTTGGAAATCCTACAGTGCAGGGGGATGAAAAACAAGCCCTCTGCGCATCATAAAGAGATTCTCAAGCTTTTGAATGAGAACCTCTATCAGATAAAAAACCGCATGAAAAAGAGAATAAAAACGCCCCTGAGCTAAAGCCGATAAAAATATCGGCTTTTTTCTTTTCACGGCAGAGGTCTGAAAATTGAACGCTTTAAGGGCTTCTGCAAAACCAAAAAAACATATAAGCTGCAAAGCGCAGGATCTTGAAAAGCAAAACAGGCTGTGCGTATTTGTGATCCTCACAATACTGTTTTGCATTCTAAAAGGCACATCCGATTTAGTGAAAGCTCAAGAGAAGCGATTCCCGAAACACTTATGCCGCCCCAAAAAAAATGCAATCTTCGTCAAGATTGCATTTTTTTTGGGAACTCTGTCTGATGACAGAGGCCTCACAGCCGATTCTGCCGGTTTGCGGCTTCAAAAATTCTTTCTAAAATCCGAAGGCCTCAAATGGGTCAGCTGATAAAACGTATTGCTGAAGGCCGGAAGGCTTCTGTAGCCGACAGCGTAGCTGATTTCGCTTACCGAGAGATCAGTCTGCAGCATCAGCTCAATTGCCCTTACCATCCTGAGCAGCTTTAAGTACTGCAGAAATGAAGTGTCAAGCGAAGACTGGAACAGTCTTGACAATGACCTTTCGCTTAGTGCGAACCGGCTGCCGATGCTTTTTAGGGAATGCATGTCAGAGATATTGCTTTGGATCCATTCCAAGATGGGAACCATGCGCTCATTATCGGTAAAGGGAAGCGCTATGGGAAGCTTTCTATTGCTAATCTCAGGAAGAATATCCTTTATTACCGACAAAAAGAGATAACGGCTTTCCCCGGGAAGAATATGGCCGCTCCAGCTTTCTGAATATTTGATCATCTCCATCAGAAGGTCGTTGATGGGATAAATGCCCACCTCGGAATAAAAGGGGCTTTTATGATCATCGTGGGTATAAAAAAACAGAGAGCGCAGCACTGTTCCCGAATGCCCGATCTTTAAGATATGCACCACTCCGCAGGGAACCCAGAAATAATGGCGGGCAGGAATGACATAATGCCTTCCGTTAACCTGCAGATAGGCCAGCCCCCCTTCCACATAAGAGAGCTGCCCTTTAGTGTGGCTGTGCTGGGGAATAAATTTTTCAAATCTTTCATGCATCACAAAAACTGAAGATTCCAGATTATCTATCTCAGGCAGAGAAGCTACAAGACTCATAAACTAATTATTTTTTTAGGGGACTGTATCAAATATACGAAATGCATTCCATCCATCACCGCCTGCAGCGCGCATACTTGCCAAAACAAAAATAAAGAGCTTTTTGCCGCTGAAAAGCATCCGAAACCAACATTGTCCGAAATGATTAAGTTATTGTCTTTTTTGCGTAAAGAGTTGGACTCTACTAGCCCGTATATTTGTGATATAAACAAAAAGCAAAATGTTTTTTACAACGCACAAGAAACCAACTGGCCAGATCCTGCCGCTCGGCTCTGCTCCTATTAATCTTCAGGAAAATTATGCCTTAATGCCGTACATCCTGATCTGCTATGGTCAAAAGATGCGCAAAACAGCCACGCAATACCCTCAGGCAGCCTTGGGAGAAACAGTTTCTGCAAATATAGTCCGGCAAAGGTCTTAGGATGCCTGAAACTAAGCTGCAGGATGTCGCTCATTATAATCGGATAATCCCTATTGTACTGATTTGATAAAAAAACAGCCCTCTGCTTTTAGATTTAAAATCATACCAATAAACTTAAATTTTACTCATATGTGGATTCTTTACAGCGCCGGTTTTCTGACTGTGCTCTTTTATGTTATTTGCAAAACAGCCAAAAAAAAAAATCCTGCCTAAGCAGAAAGGTTTCAGTACTGATACGGCTGATTTCTAAATTGGATAAACAGCTTGCCATCCAAAGCAGCACACAGGATGAAATGATCCTCTTTTCGCCGGGCCAGAAGGGTCCTGTTGCCATAATGCTCTCGCAATACTGCAATATCATTTCAATTATAGTGCAGTCAGCGGGGATTCAGGGCAAAAACCAGAAAAAGGAATGGATTTTTCCCGATATCCAGAACCAGTATGCCCTATTCGGCGATATAGTGGAAGAATTAAAGCGCAGCCAAGACTGCGGCTTTGATCTGGATCTGCTGGATAAATGGCATCAGAAAAGCAGCCGCATCACAGCAAAGATCATACTCTGCAGCCCCTATTCGTATTATAACCTGCCGCAATCATGCTTCTGCATCTCTTTTAAAAATGCCAAGCAGATCAATGATTTTCAAAAAATCGGTGGCAAGGGCCTCTTTGAAGTTCTTTTTTTCAATTGTGCGGCGGCAGCGGAAAGAAATGCTTTTAAAGAAAAAGAACTGCTATGGGAGCAGCTCTTGGGGCTGCTTTTATTTTATCTTGAAAACCACAATCTAGCCTATCAGATCAATGATATTGAAAAACTCATGAAAAAACGCCTGTCTTTCTACACCGGGGAAGTACGCAGGCTCAGATCGGATTCCCATTACAATTATAATATCCTTTACTATCTGTTCTACGTAAAGCCTCTATATCTTGTCTCCCCTGCAAAATTAAAAATAATCAGGGCTTCTGGATTTTCCAAAACAGTGCAGGGCTCGGGATTTTCCAAAAAGATGCTTCAGATGGGCGCTGGTCTAGAAAAGGAAATGTCCGATCTGCAGAATTCCATTCCCTGAAAACAGGCAAAAAAGCCCTTATCCCTGTTCTGGGCAATTCCGACAGACCATTGCCGATAGGAATCATATAATTGCTTAGCTCCAATACAGCACTCAAATTGGCCGGAAAAGACCGGAATAAAAAATACCCAAAAAACAACAGCAGCATGAATCCATATACGAATTTGACAGAAGCCCTTGAAGGGCTAATATGCCAGGGCTACAGTTTAAGCTTTACGGCCAATAGAGGCTTTGTAAATGCCCGCAACCATAAGTATAAAATCAGCTATAGCGAAATCCAGATCAATCACGCCTACCATTTCAGAGATTCGGATCCGGATCTGGATGCGGTAATTTATGCAATATCATCCAAGAAGCATTCCATCAAAGGCATTCTGATAATCGGATGCCTTATGGTGCTAGATGCGCCAAAAAAATAGGACAGGCCGCTTGGCATATTATATCAAACCGAAATTTTCCATTTATATACCCCATTGAAATGCTTTTAGAAAGAAAAATATCCCCAAAAGAAAACAAGCAGAATTTAAAGCTGCTATTAGCCGCCCTGCGCCAGCATCATGCCCAGTCACTTGAATTATGCGCCATAATACGTGAAGGGATAAGAAAAAAGGTTGCCCTGCAGAGGATAAAGGATTACACGGACTGGCGCTATGCCACCCAGCTGTCGCCATTTTTTGAAATGCAGAGGATCCATGTTTTTCCCATTCTCGAATTTGAGGATGGGCTCATCAAAAAAGCATTGGCAAAACAGCGCAGAATAAAAAAGCATTCCACTAAGAATATCGAACTTGCCAAAGCGCTATCGCGCATTGAAGAGGATCTGGAGGAGCTCGTCAGGCTTGAAGAAAAAAAAATCTTCACCGCTCTGAGTGAAAATATTGCGCCGAATCAAATTTTATCCATACTGGAACTGCTTTCAGAAAAAGCAGACACCCCTGAGCAGTGGGATGATGTTTTCTGGAAGTGAAGACTCTGTGGCATTTATTGGTAATTCCTGTTTCAAATCAGCCCTGCGGCTTATGTATGGACGGCATAACCTCCTATGGCAATTGGCCTCTGCGGCAATGCAGGCCACCAGGGCCGCCTATTTCAGACTGTTCCCGTCTCCCTTAGTTTATAAACCTGTCTGGCCAGCATGCTCTGATCCGTATCTTCATCCAAAACGATCAGCTGCTGCTCTTCCAGCTCCAGCAGGGCATCTAAGAGATCTGCCTGAATCCTCCTTTCGGCCTCTATTGCATCTGGACCCGAAAAAAAATTGCCTTGAGCAGGATATATGATTTCTGCCAGTTCTTCCAGGGAATGTTTTTTATTATTGTCCCCAGATAATGCCTTAAGTATTTTTTCACTTAGAATCTCCTTCATAGCTGTATTGTATTATAAGAAATTAACGGTATAAACCAGCCGCTCAAAATTTAGCAGCTGTATCTTGCGCCCTTCAGCCAGGATAAGCCCCTCTTCTTTAAAATCATGAAGCACACGGGCAAGAGTTTCGCTTACCGTACCCGCCATTTTAGCCAGATCCCTGCGCGAAAGGGTAATGCACACATCTTCCCTGCTCTCATTTTCATTTCTATACTTGTCATTGAGAATCAGCAGGCTCAAAGCTACCCGCTCTCTGACCGTCCTCTGCGATAAGACGGCCGCAAGATTCGCCATTACGATAAATTCATGGCTAAGGCTCTTTAGAAGCAGTCTGGTAAAGACCGTAGATTTCTTTAAGACAGCCATAAAATCATCCGCAGAAATAAATCCGATCACAGCACTTTCAATTGCTACAGTCGTGCCGACATAAAAGCTTTCGCTTAAAACTGCCGCATAGCCAAAAAACTCCCCGGTGCCGTATATGTAGATAATCTGTTCCCGCTAGTCATTGTCTGCCTTGTAGATCTTTACTTTGCCGGACCGCACAAAGAAAATCCCCAAAGGCTCTCTGCCTTCGGTAAAAATGGCTTCATTCTTGCGATATTTTCTGGTCATCATTACCTGCAAAAGCAGATCCTTGTCATCCTGGGGAAGCCCACTGAAAATATAATGGTTGTTAAAAATAAATCTTGAAATCATAAGCATTCTAATGTACGATATTTTATTTTTCTTTTTTTTAATATTGATTTAAATCAAATTTTATTGCAATACTGATCATTAAAATACATATTTAACTGATGTATTTTTGCCCATATGATGCAGCCCCGAATATTACCTGCCGCTCTCTGCCTTATAGCATTGTATATCAGCAGGAACAGATCAAAGAGAATGCCTAAAGATGCTTTTCAGCCTGCTGCTGGACTGTCTGGAACGATAAAATCAAACAGGCATATGCATCAGCTGACACAAAAACTTAACTAATTTAAACAACCATGACCACAAAGAAAATCTCCATCCCAAAACTATTGCATTATACCAAGGACCATTTATGGCTCAGACAGGTCGGACAATATGACTATTTTTTGGGGATTACCGATTTTGCCCAAAAAGAGCTTGGCCCTATCGCTTCGGTGCATCTGCCATCCTCCGATAATGCCTTCAGGAAAAAAACTTCAATAGGGGTCATTTTCGCTTCTGATAAGGATTTTACAATCATCCCGCCCTTCAGCGGCAGGATCGCAGCAATAAACATAGACTTAAACTCCTATGCATTCAGGATCAATAGAGAGCCGTATGTCAGCTGGCTTTTGAGGATTACGGCAAATAAAGCCTTTTCTGCTTCCGAATTTCTGAGCAGTGAGGAATACAGCGAATTGATCCGATGATCTTCAGCTCCCTTAAATCAGATAAGGCTGTTGATGACAGCACTTTTGACGCAATTTACCCCGAGTGGGCAAAAAAGCTGGCAGACCGCCATTGGACTCCCATTGAAATAGCCAGAATCGCCGCGCGCTACCTTGCCGACAAGCCCCAAAAAAAGATCTTGGATATTGGTTCGGGGGCAGGAAAATTCTGCCTGGTAGGCGCATCTTTGACCCAAGGTGTTTTTTATGGCGTAGAGCAAAGGGAATCCCTTGTCAGGCTATCAAAAGAGATAGCGGAAGAACACCGAATAGGCAATGTTGAATTTATCCATTCCAACATTAATGAGATTTCTTTTTCCCACTATGAGGCCTTCTATTTCTACAACTCTTTTTTTGAAAACCTGGATGGCTCCTGCCCGATTGATAAAACAGTGCATCGGGAGGAAGAACTCTATTATTCATATTCCTCCTATGTCCGAAAACAGCTCGATTCAACTCCAGCGGGAACCAAGCTGGTGACCTTCTGGAGCAATAGGGATGAGATTCCCGATAGTTTCGATCTGGATTTTTCACATAGCGGCGTACTGCATTTTTGGAAGAAGAAATACTGATCCGCTACAAAATAAATTCTCCCATTTATCATCAGAGAGGCCCGGGTTGTTGGAAAATGAACAGAACGGCCCGTATTCTCCTCTGCATTGGATTGCTTTTGGCAAAGCGCTGGCTTTGTCTTTTTTTAGGATCAGAATAGGGCTCAACAAGATTCGAAATCCGCATTAGGGCCATATAATATCAATCAGGGCGACCATTAATTCCTTCAAAGTCCCCACGCTTTGATAATGTCTGATGAAATTAAATAGACAGCCCTAAATACTATTCTTATCGCCCTGATTTTTTTTATATTTTATCCTGCCTGCTGCTGCCGGCATTTCATTTGTATTCCCATTCAGCTTGCGGTTTTAACCTTTTATGGCTATCATTTTTATAAATAAAAAATATCCCAAACACATCCCAGATTTCAGCCCGCCCGAAAGAACCGCCACCTGCATCCATATCTTCCTTGGAAATCCCTAAAGGGCACCTCATTATCATTGCTTAAGATTGATTATCCTATTTCAAAAAGTTGGCCGCATGAGCCAGGCGTTCATAACTTAAAAGCTGTATCTTGCGCCCTTCCACCCAGATCAGCTCTTCATCCTTGAAGTCATGAAGCACGCGGGCAAGCGTTTCGTTGACCGTGCCGGCCATATTGGCCAGATCTTTTCTGGAAAGGGTAATATAGACATCATCCCTGAGATCTTTCTCATTCTTATATTTCTCATGCAGAATCAAAAGGCATAAGGCAACGCGTTCCCTTACGGTTCTCTGCGCCAGAACGGATATCAGATTTGCCATTACGATAAATTCATGGCTCAGGCTCTTTAATAGAAGTCTTGAAAATACTGCCGACCTATTTATGATCCCAAAAAAATCCTCCGCCGAAATAAATGCAATTGCGGCACTCTCTATCGCCACTGCAGTATCTCCATAGCAATCCTCGCTCAAAACTGCCGAGTAGCCAAAAAACTCGCCCTTATTGTAAATGTAGATGATCTGTTCGCGCTCATCATTATCCGATTTGTATTTTTTTACTTTGCCGGACTGCACAAAAAATACTCCCGAAGGCCGGGTGCCTTCGGTAAAAACAGCTTCATTCTTACGGTATTTTTTGATCTGCATCACTTTCATAAGAAGGTCCCTGTCGTTCTGAGGAAGCTCATTTAAAAGAAAGTGATTGTTAAAGATAAATTTCGAAATCATATAGGATACGAAAATTACAGCATTATCTCTTCTTTTTTTTTAATTTTGATTTAAATCAAAATTAAACATGATTTAAGTACGTATTATACTTATTAACTGTTAAAAATATAAAAACAATCTGACAAAAAAAAACGCTTGCGCCCTTATAGGATTTAGACCCAATTTGCAGGCGCAAAGCAATAGGTTCTTCCAAAAGGCAGTAAGGCTGAAGCCCGCACCGCTTTGAAGGCATTGGCCTTTTATCGCTTTCAGATATCGCGCATTTGGCATTTGATTTAAATCAATTTTTTTATTGGCATTTTAATCTTAAATTTATGTAATAACGTTCACAATCAGGCGGCGGCTGTTTTATTTAAGAGTTAAAAAAAATAAAAAAATGTTTTTGGAATCTATTTCAGCGCCAGGGCTGATCCGCCGCTTTAATCCCTGGCGCTTCTTAAGATCCATCCCTTTCTCCCCTGCTATTGTCCGGCTTTTAACTGCTGTGGCAAAAGGGCAGTGCACCATCGTCCGGTTTTTCCATATTTTTCTTTTGCCGGATCTGATTCTGTAACCTTTTGATCTTTCATCGGCTCTAAAGTAATATAAACGGATTTATATTATAAACCTTAAAACAGAAAAAATGGAAAGCACCAACAGAATTCAGACCCTTAAACCGACGTACCACTTATTGAAATTCACTTTTGCAATAGTGCCTATCGTTGCCGGATTAGACAAATTCACCAACCTTCTGGCCAATTGGGAAAATTACATCAGTCCTTCCCTGAAGCCATTGATTCCTTTTGACGGCGGCACTTTTATGGGCATTGTCGGCATAATCGAGATCATCGCAGGGATTATTGTCCTGAAAAAGGCAGAAATCGGATCCTATATTGTCGCAGCATGGCTTGCCTTAATTGCCCTTACCCTAATTGCTGGGGGCAGCTACCTGGATGTGGCCGTACGCGATCTGGTTATGGCAATTGCCGCATTTTCCACAGCCAGAATTGCCAAAATTGCAGAATAATGATAAAAATGGTTCCTATCGACAGGATGGGAGCCATTTTTGATTACATATATATTAATTCCAACAGGTTCAAAAACAGCAACAATGAATCAATACAGCGACACCGAAATAGCAGGCAAAGTTCTTGATGGAGAATTGGCCCTATACGAAATCCTCATCAGGCGCAACAATCCTTTTCTGTACAAAATAGGGCGAAGCTACGGCTGCAGCCACGAGGATACCCAGGATCTGATGCAGGACACCTTTATTGACGCCTATCTTAATCTGTCTAAATTTGAAAACCGCTCCTCATTCAAAACCTGGATCATAAGGATAATGATCAACAACTGCTATAAAAAGCGCAACAAGTCAAGCTATAAAAATGAAGTTTCAACCCAGATCAATGAAAAAGCAATCCCTATGTTTTCTGATAATTCGCATACAGATACCAATAAAGTGATAATGGCCAAAGAGCTGGATTTTGTAATTGAAAATGCGCTGGTTCAGATCCCCTTAGAGTACAGAATGGTTTTTTCTTTGAGAAAAATTGCCGAACTGAATGTTGCCGAAACAGCGCAGTCATTAAGCATAAGCGAAAACAATGTCAAGGTGCGCTTTAACCGCGCAAAAATAATGCTGCGAAAACAGATTGAGAGGTCTTATACGGAAGCCGATCTGTATGAATTCAATTTAATCTACTGCGATGCGATGGTCCTTAATGTTATCAACAGAATAAAAAAAATACAGAATGCAGACAAAAGAAACCGCAAATAGCCAATCCGTTAAAAATAATCTGGACAATCCGATCCGCGAAGATGCCTTTGAGCTCAGCGACAGCGAGAAAATAGGCCTCATTGAGGGCCATTTCAAAGAAATCATGCATATTCTTGGACTTGACCTGGCCGATGAAAGCATCCAAAATACGCCGTCTAGGGTTGCCAAAATGTATGTCCAAGAAGCCTTTAGCGGCATTAACCCAAAAAACAGGCCAAAGATCACTCTTTTTGAGAACAGGTACAGCTATCAGGAAATGCTGGTCGAAAAAAATATTACCCTCTACTCTTATTGCGAACATCATTTTGTCCCCATCATTGGAAAAGTGCATATTGCCTATATTTCAGGGGGCACCGTAATTGGGCTGTCCAAAATAAACAGGCTTGTGCAATTTTACGCTAAAAGGCCCCAGGTCCAGGAAAGGCTCACCAACCAGATAGCCCAAGGGCTCAAAGAAGCTTTAAATTCAGCGGATATTGCAGTCATAATTGATGCGGCCCATCTCTGTGTGGCATCAAGGGGAATTAAAGATACCGGCACAACAACTATCACCGCCCACTTTTCTGGAAAATTTGAAAATGAGGCGGTAAAAAACCAATTTATTGCCCTAACCAGACAATAAGCACAAGAAAACCCTGCCTAGTGCAGGGTTTTCTTACGGTTTTAATTCAGATGGACCGACTGCGGGCCAAACTCTTCATAAAAAATATTGGATCTGTCAATATTAAATCCCACCAATGATTCATAATGGGCCTTGATAAATGGAGCCGGACCGCACAGATAATAGTGAGCATCTTTAAGCAGGATAGCCTCTTTGCATTTTTCCAGATCAACTCTGCCTCTGATGATGCCTTCTTCGCCATTCTGCTCCATGTCCTCATTAAAGAGGAAGGTTTCCAGCCAGTCTGATTCTTCCTCCATCCCGGCAATGGCCTCTTTAAAAGCATGGACCGAGGCATTGCGGCAGCCGTGGATCCAAACTGTTTTGTTTTTTTTCGATTTCTGGTTAGTCTCCAGCATGCTCAATAAAGGGGTGGCTCCCACCCCTCCGCTTATCAGAACGATTGGCACATCTGCATTCTGCAGAGAAAAATTTCCCGAAGGCGCCGATACATTCACCGTATTGCCTACATTCATTTTGTGCAGGGCATTGGAGACCATTCCCTCAGGGTGCGTTTCCAGAGCTGTTTCCTTTTTGACTGAAATCCTGTAATATCTTGAATTATAAGCGCTCGAAAGGCTATACTGCCTTGGCTGCAGCAATCCCAGCTGTTCTACAAATACCTGCACGCTCAAATATTGTCCCGCCTGATAGGACGCAATTTCTTTCCCGTCAGTGGGAAATAGATAAAACGATTTTATTTCTTTGGATTCCACTACAATTGCCTTAATGGTAAAACTGCGCCAGCCTTTCCATCCGCCAGCCTTATTTTCATTATTAAGATAAAATTCAGCCTCGATGCCAATCATGATCTCTGCCAGCTCACTATAGGCCAGCCTCCAGGCGTCAAGCAGATCAGGGGTAGCGGTTTCTTCCCCCAAGACCTCTTTTATGGAAGCCACAAGATGCGTCCCCACTATGGCATAATCCTGGGGCTGGATATTCAGGCTGACATGTTTCCCGCCTATTCCCTTTAAGGCATCAATCAGAACGGCCGGATTGTCAATATGCTGCGCATAGGCCAGCACTGCTCCCGCTAAAGCCTGTTTTTGCCTTCCATTGGCCTGATTTCCCATATTGAAAACGGACTTCAGTTCCGGATTGTGCTTAAACATCCTTTTATAGAAATAGTCTGTTAAGGCCTCGCCCGATGATTGCAGAATAGGAATGGTAGCTTTGATTAAAGCTTTTTGATTAGAATTCATAACATTATTTTTAAATTTCAACAAAACTAACTTTGAGCCATAATCCGCTTTTATGATCTCAATCATAAATTCATAAAAACTATGGCCGCCTCCCTCTTTTAGGCATTCTCCCAATTGAGTTCGCTAAGCGAAATGAGCTCCATTTCCCCGATGGGATGCTCAAAGCGCATCTTCTTGCCAATTGCGCAGCACTGCCAGAAAAAATCGGCATTTGAGGGATAGGGAATTTTCAAAACCGAAACAGATCCGATTCCTTCATTTTCTGCATAATGCAGCTGATATAGTATGCCATAGGCATAATTTACCACATCATAAGCTGTAAACTGGGGCAGAAACTCAGCTCTTACCTCATCGCCGCTTTCAAAACAGACCGAACCTTCCCCTAATGGATCTTCTGCATAAGGGGTTCCAATTATTCGTTCTATCGTACTGAAAATGCTCGACTTCATTATATTAATTTAAAGGTCCAGCAGCTCGATCTGGGTCCCGTCTATATCATAATTGACATACAGCTGGCAGGAAAGGCGGATGGCATCATCTGTGCAGCCCATCTTAGACAGCGTAGCATCTTCGTTCCTTTCTTTTCTGGCCGAGCCTTCTTTAATTCCCTTTATTCCAATGATGCATGTGGCACATCTGCCCACTCCGCCGCATTGGCCAAAATCATCCAAAAGAAGCCTGTCCCTTAAGAGGAACATCAGATTGGGATATTCATTCACATAGCTTTCAATGCAATGGCTCATGCCATTCTCTTTAACCCAAAAGCATATTTTGCTGCTGTCTGTTTTCAAAACCGGTGGAATTTTAAAGGCAAGGATCTTTTATCTTTTTGCCTTCTATATTTAATAAATATTCTCTCAGGACTGCCGCATGATTAATTAGAGGATCCTTTGCACCGTATAATAATGACAGAGGCGTTCTTTGTGCTATGCTTCTTAACCGCTGCACTTCTTGCTTTTTAGCGTCCAATTCCCCAATGTAGCGTTTGGCAAACTCTTCAAAACGCTCCTCTTTATGATCAAACCATTTCCTTAATTCGGGCGATGGGGATATCTCTCTGTTCCATTCGTCGATCTGCAGATCTGTTTTCTTTATGCCTCGAGGCCATAGCCGATCTGTCAGTATGCGATAGGTTCCGTCGTCCTTTTTGCAGCCGTAAACCCTCTTTATCACTATCTCCTTCATATTTGTGTCAATTCAAACTGCTAAAAATTCTTTTTAAAATCAGAAGGCCTCGAATTGGTAAGCTGCATAAAGACATCGCTAAAAGCCGATAGGCTTCCATAACCCACCTCATACGCAATTTCATTAATGGACAGATCCGTCTGCAGCATCAGCTCAATAGACTTGATTATCCGCAGGAGCTTAAGGTACTGCAGAAATGAGGTCTCAAGAGTCTGCTGAAACAGGCGCGAGAGGCTCCTTTCGCTGATACCGAATTCATAGCCTATGCTCTGCAGGGAATGGCTCTCCGATATATGGAGCAGCAGATAATCCAATATGGGTCTTATTCTTTCATTGTCAGAAAAAGGCAGGGCAATCGGCAATCGCTTATTGCTGATCTGGGGCAGGATATTTTTAATTACCGATAAGAACAGAAACTGGTCCTGGCCCGGATTGATATGCCCATACCAGCCTTCCGAATGCTTAATCATCTCCAAGAGCAGATCATTGATCGGGTAAATCCCCACTTCTGAATAAAAGGGGCTGCTATGGTCATCATGGGTGTAGAAAAACAGCGAGCGCAAAACGGTTCCCGAATGGCCGATCTTAAGGACATGCTTGAGCCCCTGCGGAACCCAGAAATAGTGTTTGGCAGGAATAACATATTTTTTGTCATTTACCTGCAGATAAGCCAGACCTCCTTCTACATATGACAATTGGCCTTTGGCATGGCTATGGTAGGGAATGAATTTTTCAAATCTTTCGTGCTTTACAAAAACAGAATAAGACAGGGTGTCAATCTCAGGCAAAGAGGCTATCAGGCTCATCGTAAAAAGCTGTAATAAAATGCATTAGACAAAAAATCAAAACACATGCCTGCTGCCAGACAGTATGTTTTGGCTCCATTTTTAAACAAAGCTAAAACAACTTTACATCTAAAACTAGTCCATTGCCGCTATTGGCTGAAATGATAAAACAATAGGCTGTTTTACACAAATAGTTGACCTTTTATCGAATTTATATTTGCATCATCAAAATTTAAATGCAAATGTTCAATCACATCAAGAAGTACTTTTTAGTGTATCTATTAGTACAGAATTCATCTTTTTTATTGGCACAGAGCCCTGCAGATGCACCACAGATAAAGCCAACACTTACCTTGGACCAGACCTGGAACAGAGCTTTAGAATACAGTAAAGAAATTAATATAAATAATCTTGAGGTTCAAGTCAGCCGGGAAGAGATAGCCGAAAGCAGGCATGAGAGATTTCCTGAGATCGCATTAAAGGGAAATTACGAATTCGCCACCAATATTCCTGTATATGAAAATGGGCTTTTCAGCAAGCCCACCCAGCATGAGGTCATCCATCTGCTATACAAATTAGGTGCAGATTATTACTTTAACATCTATAACGGAAACAAGCTGAATCTAAAGATCGACAGAAAGAAAGCGGCCTACGAGGTGGCCCAGATACAGAAAAACCTAACGGTTTCCGAGATAAAGCTGCAGGCGGCAGCCTATTATCTGGACCTGCAGCGCAGCATCATCTTCAAAGACCTTATGGTAAAGGATATTGCCAATCAGGAAAAGCAGCTGGCAGAAATCAATGATCTGCACAAACACGGAACTGTTCTAAAAAGCGACGTCCTAAGAATTGAATTAAAGCTGTCCAATCAAAAAATGATGCTGGTGAGCATCGAGAACGACATCATCATAGCCAATCAGAAGCTTAACATTTTAATAGGATTGCCCGATGAGCAGCTAATCAACCCGTCCGAGCAGATCGCCCCTGAACTCAATGAGCTCAAATCCTATGAAGAATATCTTGAGATAGCGCAGAAGAATGCCTACGAGTATCACATCTCCGAGAAAAAAGTCGAAATCAAAAAAATAGACCTTAAAAGCACCAAGGCCAATGTAAAGCCTAAAGTGGGGCTCTATGGCGAGTTTTTCATGGCTAATCCCCAAATATTTCTATACCCCTATTCGCCAAGCAATTATACATTGGGAATCTTCGGGGTTCGGGCCTCCATTCCCCTCTCCGAACTTTACATCAACAAGCCCAAAGAGCGGATTGCTAAAATGAATCTGGAAAAAGAAGAAGTGGAGCACCATCATACCGATGATAAAATGAGAGAGCAGGTTTTCCAAAACTACCAGCGATTCAAAGAGGCGCTGATCCGCATTGATGTAAACAAAAAAGACATCGACCAATCGGCAGAAAACGCCCGAATTGTAAAACAGAACTATTTCAACCAGTCGGCCCTGATCACCGATCTGCTGGATGCTGATATCCAGCTATTGGAAAGCCAGTTTAAATACGCTTCATCCAAGATCCAAGCGCAAATTCAATACTATCAACTTCAAAATGTCTTAGGGACACTTTAAAAAATGAGAAACAGAAACCAATACACAGTCACCGATAAAATAATCACCAAAATTACTGCCTGGATTGCAGGAATTATTGCTGTTGCCCTAATGATTTGGGGAATCATCACCTTATGGGATCTCTATCACAACCAATACACCAATGATGCCCAGGTGCAGGAATACATAAACCCTGTCATAGCAAGAGCCGGAGGGTTTATAACCGCAGTAAAATTTGAAGAAAATCAGGCGGTAAAAAAAGGAGATACCCTTATTTTGATCGACCAGAGGGAATACACCATACAGGAGAATCAGACCCAGGCGGCGCTGCTCAATGCAAAAGCCCAGCTCATGGTCTGGAAAAGCAAAGTGCAGACCCTCATTAGGACTGCCCAGATATACCGCTCGAAAATTGAAGTCAGCAAAGCCGAACTCATTAAAGAGAAACTCGAGCTGGACCGCTATAAAAAATTGGCTGAAACGGAATCTGCAACCCAACAGAAGCTGGAAGCCGTACAGGCCACTTGCGACATTGCCGCAGCAGAACTTTTATCCTCAACCGAAAAATATCAGGCCTCGCTATCCGAAGTCAACGATGCAAAAGCGCAAGAAGCAGTCGTTCAGGCTGAAATCAAAAGGCTGGCATCTCTATTGGAGCGCCATAAGCTGGATGTAACCTATACCGCCGTTGTTGCATCCTATGATGGCTACATGGGAAGAAGAACCATTGAAGTGGGGCAGATGATTGACCCCGGACAGGTTTTAGCCTATATAGTAAATGGAGAAACCGACAAGTGGGTTGTTGCCAATTATAAAGAGACCCAAATCGAAACTATGAAATTGGGGGACACCGCGACTTTTACGGCCGACTCTTACTCCAATAAAGTTTTCAAAGGGGTCATCATATCATTTTCTCCCGCTACCGGATCCAGCTTCTCACTGCTGCCGCCTGATAATTCAACAGGAAATTATGTCAAGATTGTGCAGCGTGTTCCGGTCAGAATACGCGTAACAAATCCGAAAAGCGAATCCCGCCTGCTTAAAGCGGGGATGAATGTGAATGTCACCATAGCCAAAAATCAGTAACAAAATGCTTCCAAAAAGTTTCTTATTCAAATCATGGGTTCCAGAATGGCTGGTAAAGGCAACACTGTTCATAGTGCTGCTGCCTAGTCTGGTGCTGTTCTTCCTGCCCATGGCCAATATCAATGCAGCGGCCGGAAACACCGGAATTGAAACTTATGACGTCTATTTTTCAGTGGCGCTATTCTATGCCGGCTATGTTTCTTTCTTTTCGCTTGAAAGGCGTTTTTTCAGGTTCCTGGCCGCCAAAGAATATTTCATAATCATCACCATCATACAGATTCTGAGCTCCTATATATGCTACATCACACGGGAGAACAGCATCCTTTTCCCCTTCAGGTTCATTCAGGGCATGGCTTTTACCATGACAGTAAATCTATCCTTATCCATGATCTATTCCAGATTAAGAACCCAAAGGGCCAGAGTGATTGGCTATTCCATTTTCTTTGGAATGCTGGCCTGCATGATTCCGTTCAACAATTTCATCACAGCAGAAATAATTGATTCGTTTAATTTCAATTTTCTTTATAAGTGCGCTATGTTCTCTTATCTGCCCAGTCTGATTTTTTTAATGCTATTTATGAATAATGTCAGGCTGGACGTTAAATTCCCCCTATACCAATTAGACTGGTCAAGCTTTTTACTGTACGCCATTGCACTTACCCTGACCGGATATATTATGATATATGGGCAAGAATATTATTGGTTGGAAGATCCCCGCATCTGCTGGAGTGCGGCGGCTGTTCTAATCACTGGCGCACTTTTCCTTATCAGGCAGTCAGCCCTAAAAAGGCCTTATTTTAACTTAGAGGTTTTTAAATACAGAAATTTCAAGCTGGGGGCCCTTATCATCATTATCTTCTACATCTGCCGTTTTGCATTATCCATCACCACTGTCTATTTTCAAAATGTATTGAAACTGGATCCGATCCATATCGGACATATCACCCTGTTTAATATTTTGGGGATTATTATAGGGGTAATAATTTCTGGGGTATTTGTTCTGCAGAACCGCCCCATACGCCTTCTTTGGGTTTATGGCTTCCTGCTTCTCCTGATCTATTATGCCGGAATGGTTTTTCTTTTCACCATAGAGGCCAATGAAGGCTATTTCTACATCCCATTGCTTGTTCAGGGGTTGGGCGTGGGCACCCTGATGACCCCCTCTATCATTTTTATGGTGGCATCGGTTCCTGAAAGGCTGAGCGTTTCATCGGCAGGCATCTGTCTGCTGGTGAGATGTGTGGGATTTTATTTAAGCATGGGGCTGATGAATTATTTTGAATTGTATTCCAAAAGCAAACACTTTAATACCTTTCAAAACAGAATATCTTTTGACAATGCCGAAAGCTATCAAAAAATAGAGCATTATAGAAATCTTCTCACACAGCATGGAGCAAACACGACCTATGCAAAAAAGGCGGCCAGCAAAATGCTGGTAAACTCCATAAATGCGCAAAATCATATCCGATACGCAATCGACTATTATGAAACAGTCAGTGTGCTGATAGTGCTGACAATCATCATGGTTGGGCTCTTTCCATACATCAATAGGACTATTGTAACCATAACCAAAAAGCAGCCTTCTCCCTTCTAATAACTTATGAAGCAATCCCATATGTCGCTAATTTATATAACAGCCATTCTGGCCATACTGAGCCTGGCGCTGTATATCCTCAAAACAGCCAAAGGCCAGATAGGATCAAAATTCAAGATTCTGGTTTCCTGCCTGCTCAAACTTGACAAGAACCTTAAGATTGAATACCAGTCCAACGAATCGATCATTCTATTCTCGTCAAATAACCGGGGGAGCATCAGTATTTTTTTATTTGAAAATCATAAATTATTATATCTGACAATGGAGTCTGTAAACACAGATAATTATATTGAAAAAAAAGAATGGTTTTTTATTAGCCAAATGAACCAGTATCTGATCTTCGATGAAATCATTACAAGCTTTTTCAAAGAATGCAGATCTGATGTCTTTAGCCCGAAAAAAATAAAACAGAGCATCCATCTGGCCGCAGAACAGACAAAAAACATAAATTTGGAACCCGTTTTTTCCAAGAAAAACATATCGCAGTCTTCTTTTTGCCTGGCCTTCAGCAATATCAGAATACTGGCTCCGCTTAAAAATGCAAACATCCAGAACAGCTTTGAGATCCTTTTCTTTAACTGCGCAGTATGCTATCAGAAGATAGATAAGGCAAAATGCAGTCTGCAATGGCAGGATTATATTGTCCTATTGGCCCAATACCTGGACAACCAGAGCCTTTCAAAGCAGATAGGGAATCTGACAGGCTATTTCAATTATAGGATTGCCTTCTATACAAAACAGCTGGAACTCATAAAAAATGGTGCCGATCCTGATTACGATTCGCTCTACTATTATTTTTTCGAAAAGCCGTTTAGCACCAAAGTCAAAATAAAGCGGGAGGACTCGGACAAGAGGAAATTTATAGAAACACTGCACATCTTAATTGCTGAGGTGGAAAACAAAACGGCAGAACTCGAATCGCTTTCCCTGCAGCATTAAAATACTTATCCAATAATTTATATTAACTCACAATGAAAAAAATATTCTTCTCCCTGCTGGTCCTTTTTATGGCAGGCTGCACCAATGACAATAATACATTTACCCTAAGAACGATCAGACTCAATGACTATAAGGGCCGAACCGCACTGCCGCCACAAAAGCTCTATTTTAAAGTCTTTAAAAGCGATTCGGAAGTTCCTTTAACGCAAACTGGGTTTTATCCCAGCGATTACACCATGCCAGCCACCTTTAAAGTATTCCCGTCTGCAGAAATGCAGTTATATGGCAAAGCCTACAATGTGCAGCTGTGGAGCGAAACCAAAGGCTGTTTGGGGCGCTGCGATATTGATATGGATGAATATAAGATTGTCTTCCCTATCGATATGGAAGTAAAGAACGACAGTTTGAACATCGCCATTCAAGGCACTTGGGAATAGCCCTGAATCTTAGGCTCTCTAATCCCTTTACCCCATAGGCTGCATCCCAAAAATCCATTTCTCTAAAATAAATTATGATAAAAAATGATGTCCTGCATAGGATGTCATTTTTTGTATAAATCCAAAAATCAATTGCAACTGCGTTTTGGCCGTCCAGCAATTTGAACAGCATCGGACCGCTATGCAGACGGATGAGGATCGCAGGAAAGCAGAAACTTGCCTAAAACTTTTACTTCTTACTTTTTTATATCCGTTTTTTATGAACCCCTTCCAGAAGAGGCAAAGAAAAAACACCAAACCGGGTAACAAAATATCCAAAACTGAGTCTTATTGTTAAATGCTTATTTTCCAAAGGGATTGCGGCCATTGATCCGTTTTATTTTAAGCTCCCTTGAAAAGTATGGAAATATCGCTGATTACCTGGCGTGAATAGAAATTTCTAAAATAGAATTTAATTAAATAAAGCTTTATGGCATTCAATTTTACAGACAAAAAAACAGCAAGAATAGCAGGATTACTGTACCTGGCAGTTGTACTGACAGGAATTTTCTCTTTGGCTTATGTGCCTAAAACACTCTTTGAATGGGACGATCCGGCACTAACCTTTCACAACATAACAGCCTCAGAGACTCTTTTTCGATTGGGCATCCTAAGCAGCATTGTATGCTACATTTCGTTTCTCTTCATGCCTATGGCCTTATATAAGCTGCTGAAACCTGTCCAGGCTTTTTATGCCGGACTAATGGTTGTATTGGCCGCAGCGAGTGTCCCTATTTCTTTGGTAAATCTGCAGAACAAATTTGCAGTCCTTTCCCTAATTGGCAAAGACAGCTATCTAAGAGCCTATTCCGCAGAACAGCTGCAGGGGCAGACTATGTTTTATTTGAATCAATACGATCATGGCATACTGTTGGCCTCTGTATTCTGGGAGCTTTGGCTGCTTCCTTTTGGCTATCTGGTCTATAAATCCGGTTTTCTTCCCAGAGCTTTAGGCATTCTTTTAATGCTGGGATGTTTGGGGTACCTGATTAATTTTAGCGGCAATATGCTCATTGAGAATTATGGAGAAATTGGCATTTCAAAATTTATAGCTCTTCCTGCCACTCTTGGCGAAATAGGAATCTGCTTATGGCTTTTAATAATCGGAACAAAACAAACAGATCGTTCAATCCTTAAAAAATCCAATGCTGCAGACTTATAGCTGAAAAAAAGGCATATGGATCTTTTCTTTACCAAAGAAGAAGTCTGTATTTTCACTTAATCTAAAAATCAGGGTTCTCCCCTAGTGATAACCTCTGCTAAGCGCTTTTTTAAATTTATTCCTCCTTATCGACTAGCGCCTTTCGGCGAGATAGAAATCATACGAATAGACATTATAAGGCAAAAGCCTTTTTGAAAAAAAGTATGAAATTACGCTCCCTAACATAATGGGAACAAATAATAAGTATCCGTTTGGCAGCAAATTGCATATCAGAACCAAAGAAGTTAGAGGAGCAAAAAGAGAAGCAGATAAAGTGGCAGCCGCCCCTACTAAGGCAAAGTTCAAAGGTATCAGATTGGCTCCAAAATAAGCATTTCCGACAAAGGCAACAGCAAGACCCAAAAAAGCTCCCGAAACAATGCTAGGCGCAAACACGCCCCCATCTCCGCCTGCGCCAAGCGTAAGGGATGCGGCGAGCGGTTTTAGCATTGCAATTGTTAATAGGAAAAAAAATGAAATATTGGGCGCTGTTATTGATTCATGCAGTACCTCGTGCAGTGCATCATAGCTATCGCCATATAAGCCTGGGAAAAAATAAATCAATACCCCCACAGCCAGAGCCCCTAAATTCACACGCACGAAATTGTTCGAAATCGCCCCAAAAAGATTTTTTATCCGGGTAACCAAAAGCGTGAAATAAACTGCCAGCGCTGCCGCAAAAAGGCTTAAAATGATAAAAAATGGAAAGGCCGCCCAATTCCAATCTGTAATAGTGTATAAAAGCAAAGGCCTGTCATCAAATAAAGAAATGAATAGCCAGCTTACCAATGCAGAAGAAGTGCAGGAAATAATCAATGTTCTGTTTACTTTCCTTGCGATAACTTCCATGGCAAATAGCCATCCTGCCAATGGACTGCAAAATAAAATGGCAACCCCTGCCGTCACCCCCGCACAGATTAGTTCCCTTTTGTATATTTTTGCAGATAGATTCTTTTTGTAGGCAAAGTTTCCAACAGTTGCCGTGGCCACAACAGTGGATACCTCAATGCCGGTGGAGCCTCCAAATATTACCGTAAGAAAGCCATTAATGTAATGCGAGGGAATCTTGAATAATGGCAAGTGGTCTTTACGCTGGTCAAGCGTTTTATATATTTCGGCTATTCCCTTATTCTTTCTGTTCCTGAATGCATGCTTTCTTAAAAAATAAATAGCGGTAATCCCTATTGTAGGGAACAGAATTATTGCTATTGGGCAGTTTTCGGCAAAATTAAATAGGCGGTGCTCAAAATAATCTGTCAGCTTTTTTAGTGAAAATGCCAGCGATGCTCCGCAGACGCCTATAAAAAAAGATATCAGGGTTAATCTAAAATAATTTCGATGAATGATCTTGCGTCTTTCCATTTGGCTGGTAAATATTTTTTGTTGAAAACAACTGGGTTTAAAGTCTAAATTTATACTGCTGAATCACTATTATTGAGATTCAAGCACCATAATAGCATCGGTAAGGCCGTTAGAGAGAATATAATCCTGAACGAAATCTTCTGCCTGCTTTTCATCTTTGCTTGAAGTGGAAAATGTATTGAGATAAAAATTTTCATTTTCATCCGCTATATGGATAATATCGGTATACCCTTTAGCGATTAAAGAACCTTTTAACTTTATAATCTTCTGCTCTCGGAGGCTGTCAATTTCTCTTTTCACGCGCAGTCTTATAACCTTATTCATGATATTATTATATTGTGGTATAGATAAAAATGCTTAAATAATTCAAAATAAATGCAGAAACCATTGTTTCATGCTAGCAGCATTTCCCCAAAAAAAGTTTTATTATTCCACGGAGGCAAAATAAATAAACCGATTTTGGGGATGCCGCATGGTTAAAAAATAGTTAGTTATAGTTAAAAGTGAATTAATATTAAGATCTTTGCCAATAAAAGGATAAGACTAAAAAACCAGAGATTAAAGCAGCTAATCTCTGGCATTAATAACAAATAAATCAATTCTAGTGCTTACTAAAAACTCTTCTAGAAATTGCTACTTAATTCCATGAACTTCAAAGACGAAAATAGCACAAAATTTCAAACGAAATTCTTGATTTAAATCAAGAATATAATATTAGGATAACCCATCTATTTTGCATTTAGCTTGAAAAAATTAGAGCAGAAACCCAAGCTAATGCATTATTTGACACAAAAGCTCAGAATTATGCCGCTAATTTGAGATTCACCTTATATTGATGATCCAGATTCTTCCTCTACAATATAGATACAAACCGCTTCATCGGAAAATAAGCTGATTTTTTGAAATTGTGTGGCAGAGGGTCAGCATTCCGAGCAGAATGATATTTTTTTGGCTAAGCGATAGAGAGGATAGGTAAAGATTAGAGAAGTGCTTACAATTGGTCCAATAGCGAGACTAAATCCAGCCTTCCACGCATTTTCATACGCAATCCATAATGCTTGCCTATCAGCAAATATTTCTGTATCAATTATTAGGCACGATGCCATTAAGACAAATATGGTAACCAGCGTAGATAAAACCCTGCCGCTAGTTATGATAAAAAATGAGATATTAAGCATGCAGATAAAAAATGTTGGAGGCAGTGACATCAAAAATAAATCTACTAGAACATCGCAATTGCGCCAGTTGCATACTGTTTCTGGCCGATAATCCCATAGGGCCCAGCCACCCTGTATTAGTATGGCCAGAACCATAAATAAAAAGAAATAACTTATTGGAATCCAGTTTTTAAAAAACAGCTTTTTCATATTATGCTTCTAATTATCACATATTATTACATTGCAAAAAAAAGGTAAAAAAAGCAGCCCAAAAAAAGGGCTGCCAAATAACAGCTCAATTCTGAGCTGTCTAAAATTTAGGGCAAAATTTTATCGACGCAATGACGGACTCTCATTTACAGATTCCTCTATTTTAACTTTTTTTAAGTCTTTAGAAATAATCTTAATTTCGTGTTTTGCAGTTTTTTCTTTACAACCTACTTCCAGATAGTAGATTCCAGCTGAGTATCCTTCCAAACTAATTGTTTTTAAACGTCTAATTTATTTATTGCTGATTCATAAATCAGATTGTGCTTTTGATCGTAAATAAATAAAAATGTCTCTTCGTTAGGATTTAGAGTAAAGCAGACTGCTTTTCCATTTCCGGTTTCAATTTTCAAGATGAAATCTCCTTTCCTATCAGAAGCATAAGTGAAAGATAGCAATAGTAAAAAAACTATAAATAAAGTTCTTCTAACTGTATTTCTTATTTTGATCATTTGGTAATTTTTATTCTCTAGTTAAATTCGAGGCGCAAAATTATATATAAATTAATGTCAATCCATAGTCAAAACACTGAATTACAAATAATTAATTATTTAGATAGAATTATGCATAAAAAATTTAAGACCTAAGTAGATTTTTTATATTATCTTCATAAAAAAACGCATTTTACTGTATACTAAATTACTAGGAAAAAGACTTTAAGAATATTCCTCCTCTTTTTTAAAGTATGAAAATGCCTGATTTCTTAATAAAGAAAAATCAGGCCATTCTTATCCAGAAGTTTATATCTGTATAGGAAACTTCATCTTATTGATATTAAAGATTAAACCTATACACTTCTGTTCCGATAAACGGTTCGTCTTTCTGCGCGATTTAAAAATCTGTCCAATAGATCCGTTTGCACCCAGCGCCAGAACTTCTGTCTCCATATTGTTCTTCTATTTTACGCTATAATGCCCATCTGAAACAGACTCCATCCAGTTTGCCAGTCCTTTTTCTATGTTCATGCCAATGGCAGTATGGATCATTACGCCATTGGGAGATGCGCCATACCAGTACCTAATCCCCGAAAGGATATTTACAAAACCCCAGCTTTTATTTTTTGGATACGCTGCCCATCTGCCTGATAATAGCAGACGCCTTCACAGACCAGCAAAATCTGGTTGCTTCCATGCGTATGCCAGTTGTTGCGCATACCCGGTGCAAACATTACTTCCCCAATATATGCATCTGTATTTTCATCTGGAAAACATAGTTTCTTAACCAGGCTTTTGCTGTAAAATATTCTGCGAGCGTGGGCAGAAATCCCACTGCCTCAATTTCCTGTTTTGTGTACATTTTTAATTATTTTCTATCCTAAATTTTCTTTAAAAAAATAAGCCTTACATTCTGCTCCTTCTCGAAATTTACGATATGCTAATCACGGCTTTTTAAACTGCTAATGTTTAGGTATCGGCTAAACTCTGTAATATCTAATATTCTTGTCTTCATCAAATCGGTCTTTCAATATCCTACAAAATTAAACAATTCTAAAACTTTGAAACAGATGCATATGAAGGATGAAAGTGGAAAAAGCGGTCAAATTGACCACGCTTTTTCAGCATAAAGTGACCACCGATTTCGGGTCAAACTGACCACTCCTTTTCAATTTAAACTGACCACCTTGTTTCGGTTCAAATTGACCACCAAACACTACTTCTTTTCAT
>NZ_JBEWQE010000026.1:0-34706 GCF_040538975.1 Flavobacterium sp. UW10123 | reverse complement strand
GTTATTTCTCATCGCAACAAAATTTATTAAAGTTAAATTTTGTTACCGAAATATCTAACCTTTACAATTTCGACGAAGGAGAAATCTCCACAAGTAACTCCGCAGCGAAAAGTCAATCTTTGTAGAGCTTCTAACGGAGATTCCTCGTTCCTCGGAATAACAAAGACTGACTGAATTTCTATATATTAAAACCAATAAGAGCCTTAATTTTTTCTAATCAACAGTTTTAGTTTTTCACTTTTAAAATTGACTTCAGAAATAATAGTCCCGGCAAAAATCAAAGTTCCGCCCAAAAGTAAACGCCAAGTTAGATTTTCTCCTAAAATGAAAAACGCTCCGATTGCCCCAAAAACAGGTTCAAACAAATAAATAACCGCTACACGTTCTGCAGATAAATAACGTTGCGAAACGTTTGAAACCGTGTACATAAAAGCTGTAGAAAACAAAGCACAATAAATTACTCCCATCCAGAACGTATTATTTTGAGGAAACCATTCTGATGAACTATCTGTTAATGCTATAAAAAAAGTAAAAAGCGCACAAAACGCAAACATTGGAACAATAGAATATAAGAGGTTTTTGGTGGCCGAATGTTTTTCAACAGCTATTAAATAAACCGCAAAAGCAAAGGCTCCAGCAATCGTAAATAAATCTCCGAAGTTTATGTTAAACTTATCCTGAATGGCAATAATAAATAAGCCAGCTAAAGCCGTTAGAGCTGCGATCCAGATTTTTAGTGAAGCATTAGTTTTATAAACCGCCAGTTTTAATAAAGGAATAATAATAACTGTTAATCCCGCAATAAAAGAGCACTGAGAAGCATCTGTATATTTCAGCCCAACAGTTTGTAGCTGAATGCCTAAAAACATTGGAACTGCAAGTATAAAACCTGTTTTGATAGCTTCTCTATTGATGTCTTTAACGTATTTCCAAAAAACTATACTTAATACAGCTACAGCCAGCAGGAAACGATAAAATAAAAATACATTTAGCGAATAGTTGCCAATTGCCATTTTGGTAACAGAGTAAGATATTCCCCAAAAGGCGGTGCCAAGAATTAATAAAAACAATAAAAGCTGTCTTCTTTCCATTTTAAATCAATACTTTTTTCATCATTAAATCGGTTTGCTCGTCGTCACCTAATCTAAAAATATGTGTGTCAAATTGAATGAAACCATTTTTAGTATAAAAGCTTACAGCCCTCAAATTATTTTCCCAAACGCCAAGCCACATGTATTTTGCTTTTAATTCTTCGGCAATTTGCTCTGCTTGAGCGTATAAAGCCTGTGCGACTTTTTTACCATGAAATTCTTTTGCTACATAAATACGTTCTACCTCTAAAGCACTTAAATCTTCTTTTTCGGTTTGGGCATCGGCTGTATTCAGTTTTAGGTAACCCACAACTTTTTCGTCTAAAACAGCTAAATAGAAATATGATGAAGGATTTTTCAATTCAACACTCAATTTTTCTGTAGCGAAGCTTTCGTCCAGATATTTTTTCATGTTTTCTTCGCTGTTGACATCGGCAAAAGTTTCAGAAAAAGTTTGTCTGCCAATTGATTGAAGTTTTAAAACGTCCTCAATTGTGGCTTTAGTTATTTTTAGCGTGTTCATTTTTATTTCTTTAATGCATTAAAAGCTGTTTTTTATTCTTTATAAATGCGTAAATTGCATCAATGGATTTGCAGCAGATTAAATATTTTTTGGCTTTGGCCCGTGAACTTCATTTCTGGAATACTGCCGGGAAAATGAATATTACACAATCTGCGCTTAGCCGTCAGATTCAGTCTCTCGAGAATCAGCTTGGCATTCAGTTGTTTGAGCGTAACAAACGCAATGTCAAACTGACTGCCGCTGGCCAATTCTTAAAAGAAAAATGGGAGGTAGAAATGAGTAAATTGGAATTTATTCATCAATCTGCCCGCCAGATTCAGTTAGGGGAGAGTGGTACTATCACCATTTCTCATCCCGATTCTATTTCGGCTTCTGCTATGCCCGAAATTTTGTCTCGTATTTCAGATGCTTTTCCGAAGCTTAAAATCAAACTGGTTCAGGTTTTATATGAGAATCAGCAGGATTTTCTTCGTAATTATAAAATAGATCTGGCTTTTACAAGAGATATCAATACAGATAAAGATATTCAGTCTCAAAAAATCCAAACCGATTATTTAGCGATTGTAGTTCCGGAGGGTCATCCTTATCAAACGCCTGCTGATTTAACCAAAGAAACGCTTGCTTCTCAAAAGTTTATTTTACCAACTAATGACGAAGGTAGCAGTTATAGTGATCTTATCAGAAGGTTATTCAATTCTTTCGAGAATGCTCCCGAAGTGTATCTTTATTCTGAATTTGGTTCAGCAATTATCGCTTTGGTTCGAAAAGGACTTGGAATTGCAATTTTACCCGATTCGTATGTTTTTCATGAAATTCCAGGAATCCGATTTATCAAATTACCGCTAGAAACCGATTTGTATGTCAATTGGAGAACCGAAGACCATAACCCAGTTTTGTCCAATGTTTTGAAATTGATTATTCCGTAAACTCTTAAGCTCTCAGCATTCCGATATGCGGAATTCCGTCTTCATCATACACTTCTCCTTGTTCTACAAATCCTAAAGATTGATAGAATTTGGATAAATGGTATTGCGCACTAATTCGGATTGGACCTTTTCCGAATTTCTCTTCGCAACCTGCAATTGATGCTTCCATTAATTTTACTCCTAAACCTAATCCGCGATGCGATTTGGCAATTACAACTCTTCCTATTGAAACTTCATCATACGATATTCCTTTTGGGAGTAAGCGTGTCACACCTGCCAATTCGTTATCGACGTAATACAATAAATGAAAACCTTTCTGGTCTTTATTGTCTAAATCGAGATAAGGGCAGTTTTGTTCTACTACAAAAACGTCGCTTCTTAACCGAAGCATATTGTACATTTCGTGATTGGTTAATTCATCAAAAGATTTAATGGAATGGCTGAATGTCATTTTTTATTTTAGGCTTTAATTTTTGGCAAAGATAAAAGCCTGAGTAATGATATAAAATGCTATTTTTTTATCATGTGATGATAAAAATGCATTAATGACTTTGTGATGTAACTTTGTAAAATAAGAAGAAAAATGTCTAAGCGCTAATTTCAAGTTTATATCCTTTACTACGCACTACAACAATATTAACGTTAGGATCAACTTCCATTTTTTTTCTAAGTTTTGAGATAAACATATCCAGACTACGTCCGACAATGACGCCTTCATCTTCCCAAATTTCTTTTTGAAGTCGGTTTCGTTCTATAGTTTTATTAGGAGAAAGGGAAAAAATATGTAGCAGACGCGATTCGGTGGCGGTTAGGTCTATTGTTTTTTCGTCTATTAGTAGTTGTCGATTTTTTACATCGAACTGTATTTTTCCTAATTCTAAAAAATCATTTTTCTCGTCAGATAATGGTTTTCGCGACTTAACCGATCTAAAAAAAATAAAACCTACAACTGCTAAAAGCGGCAATCCTCCTAGAATATATTTGTTTTGGACAACACCTATATTTGATGGTTTGAATTTAATATTGATGCGATAATTAGCTTTGGGCTGTATTCTTCCTATGCAAGGTATAGTGTTGTCTTTTTTATTTTTGGATATGGCGTATCCATAAACTATTTTGGACTTACCTGAATTAAGAACACTAACAACATAATCTGTTGCGAGCGGGTCTTTGTCCAAATGATTTCCAATAGTCTTAATCAAAACTTCCGGTTGAAAAGAGAGATTCTTTTCAAACTGGATTTCGTATTCGTTTTCGGTAATATTTTTTACAGGAAGAACCCTTGATGTACTGTCACCAGATTGTAAAAGTAATTCATGCCCGATGCTTCGGAGCAAAACTTCCCTTTTGGCACTATCAAAATCATCATTGCGGTTTCCATTGAAAGCCACACAGATTAAAGCAATAAACACGAGTGTTACCAATCCAAGCAGATATTTGTATTTCTTTGGCTGAATATTTTGGCTAGAAAACATAGTGTCAATAGTTTATTTACAAAGTTTACAATTTTATTTACAATTCAAATCCCTTCAAACGAAAAAGATCAAAGTAATTTTGCTGAAACAACTTTGAAAATTAATAAAATATGAAGCGATACGCACCACTTTACACTTTATTTCTGATGTTTGTTTTTTTTACTTCTTGTAAAGATTGGAATCAAACAAATAAACCGATAGAAATTAGCAACGCGAAAATCGAAGACACGGCTTCAACTTATAGACCTACGGGCATGGTGAGAAATATAAAGCAAGATAGCAAAGGAAATATTCTGATTGCATCTTTCAAAGGCGTTTTTCGATACGATGGAAAATCGTTCACCAATCTAACAAGCAAGATAAAATTACCAAGCTTTTGGGATGTGCTGGAAGATCGAAAAGGAAATCTTTGGTTTGCTTCCAAAGATTCTGGTGTTTATTATTTCAATAAAAAAACTTTTCAGCATTTTGCAACCCAGGAAGGACTTGCGAGTAATAGGGTGGCATCTATTTATGAAGACAGGGCAGGTAATATTTGGTTTGCTACTGGTGCTGGAGCAAGCCGTTACAATGGGAAATCTTTTCGAAATTTTACGACTAAAGAAGGACTTTCCAATAATGATGTTACTTCTATTATGGAAGACAGCACAGGAAAATTATGGTTTGGCACCAGAGAAGAACCTTGTTTCTATGACGGAAAAACATTTACCGTTTTCCCAAAAAAAGACGGTAAACCTTTTCACAATGTATGGTCTATAATTGAAGATCGAAAAGGCAATATTTGGTTTGGTGGTTCAATACTGAAAGACCGAAAAGGGCAGAAAGGAGATACATTAGTTCTTGAATATGGTCTTTGGCGTTATGATGGGAATACTTATACAAAAGTTTCAGATAAAGGAACTTCTATCATATTACAGGATAAAAAAGGAAATATTTGGACTACAGGCGCTGTAAAACTAAATGGATATTGGGCACTTTCTCGTTATGATGAAAAAACTTTATACGATAAAAATCCACAAGTAACCGAAATATTCGCACTAAAAGGAATGGGAATGCTTTGCGGAATTCTGGAAGCTAAAGACGGAAGTATTTGGGTTGGATCTTTGAATGGTGTGTACCGTTATGATGGAAAAACCATTACGGATTTTTAAAGTTTCAGGTTTCAATTTTCACATTAGTTGAGTAACCTGAAACTTGAAACCTGAAAAAAAAACATATTTTTAGTGAGAAACTGCTTTTAAACCAACAATAGAACTAACTAAAGTAGCCAAGAAAAACAATCTCCAGAAAGCTGCTGGTTCTTTAAAAATAAAAATACCAACTAGAACGGTTCCGACTGCGCCAATTCCTGTCCAAACGGCATAGGCAGTTCCTAACGGAAGCGTTTCTGTAGCTTTCATTAATAAAAGCATACTAATTGTTAAGGAGATGAAGAAACCAATATACCAATAATACATTTCAGTACCAGTTGTAGCTTTTGCTTTTCCGAGACAAGATGCGAAGGCTACTTCAAATAGACCCGCGATGATTAAAATAATCCAGTTCATATAGTTAAAATTTTGTGATGCAAAGTTCTTTTATGGAAATCAGAAAAAAATTAACAAATGATAAAAAATAAAGTTATTTTAATTCTGCGCGGATTCTGCTTAAACTGACTTGCGTAATTCCTAAATAGGAAGCAATATGTCCTAGTTGAACTCTTTGCAGGAGTTCAGGATGATCTTTCATTAATTCCAAATAACGTTCAGATGCATTTTTGAATTGTTTAGAGATCAAACGTTCTTCGGTTTTTATCAATTCTTTTTCTGCAAATTTACGTCCCCAATTGGCAATGTGAACATCTTCATTAAAGAGTTTTCTAAGATTTTCTGTTTTAAGTTCGTACAATTCGCAATCTTCCAAAAGTTCGATGGTTTCATATCCAGGCTGATCTTCAACATAACTTTTCATTGAAATGATGGTTTCGCCTTCTTTTCCAAACCAGAACGTAACTTCATTATCTCTTTCTACATATGCTCGTACCAATCCTTTTTTTATAAAATAAATATTCGATTCTACTTTGTTGGCTTTTAGCAAAATATGCCCTTTAGCAAAAGCAATTTCGGTGACATTGTTTTGCAAAGCAAGCTTAGATTGCTCTGGAAGTTCATGTATGTGATCGAGAATTTTGGAAATATCCATTTTTTGTTTTTTGGAATAAAGATAATAGTTGTTAAATGTAACCGAAAAATTTCGATAAAAAAACAATAGCTTTCCTGTTGAAGGGCATAAAAATTAACGCAAAGTTCGCAAAGACATTTTTATTCTGAGACTAATCTAATCGATATTTTAAGTTCGCAAAGCTATGTCTGCACAAGGCTTTGCGAACTTTTTCATTGTAATGATTCTAAAAAAACTTTGCGGACTTTGCGGTAAAATATATATGTCTTTTATCTATGTGTTAAAAATAATTTAGTCCTACGGGTCATGTTTTAATAAAAAAATCCCGTTTCAAAATAGAAACGGGACTTAAAAACGACCCCTGCGATGAGCTATTATAAACAGAAGCCATTTTTGACCAACATATAAACTAATTTATTCCTCCGCCTAAAGCTTTGTACAGCAATACTTGTGAGTTTGCATTTCGTAATTGGATATCAACAAAATCCAATTCGGCCTGCAATTTATTTTTTTGTGCGTTGATGATTTCTAGATAATTGGCATAACCGCTCAAATACAAGTCGTTTGAGACATTTACGGCAATTTCAAGATGATCAATTTCGTTCAATTTATATTTTAAAACATCTTCGTAAGCTTCGTTTCGGTGCAGTAAAGCGCTCAATTCGTTGAAAGCTGTTGTCACTGCATTTTGATATTGAAGAAATGAAATTTCCTGTCTTCTGTTGGAAACATAAAATTCTTGTTTAATCTGTCCTTTATTGAAAACAGGAGCCGTTAATCCGCCCAATAATTGCCAAGCGAAAGAACCTGCATCAAATAAAGTGTTGAATGAAAACGAGTTGAAACCGGCATAACCGCCCAGATTTACGGTTGGGAAAAAGGCAGCGCGAGCCGATTTTGCATCAGCGTTGCTGGCAAGCAATTCAAAGTAAGCTTCAGATACGTCAGGCCTTTTGTGAATGATAGAGTCCACGCTTATTTTTTGATTTAAAACCTCTAAATGTCCAGCTAGGAAATCACTGCTTCTGTCAATTTTTCCGCCATATTCACCCAAAAGTGTCAATAAAGCTTTTTCAGTCTGATCGATGCTTAATTTTAATTCTGAAGCTTCGGCGTGAATATTATTGTTTTGAGCATTAAACTGCTGTACAGCCAATTCTGTAGCTTTTCCAACCGATCTTTGTGCCGAAACAATATCTAATGCTCTTTCTTGCGTTTTTAAGTTTTTATCGTAAATCGCAGCTTGTTTGTCTAGAGCAACAAGTTTAAAATACAAATCGGCAACATCACTTAAAAGTCTTGTTTGTAACAAACGCATTCCTTGCTGAGAAGCAAAAAATCGCTGTTGAGCCGCTTTTTTACGATTGCTTAGTTTGCCCCAAATGTCAGCTTCCCAAGAAACTTTTGCTCCTAGGAAAAAGTTGGGAGAAACATTTTCATTGATTTTTTGTTTATCTGTAATATTCTGAGAGAAGTTAGTATCATAGTTCCCAACGCCTTCCATCGTATATTTTCCGTAATGTGTTCCAGAAGCATCGGCAACAAAATCTAAAGAGGGAAGAAGCGCCAGTTTTGCCACTTTTAAATGCGAATTGGCAATCAAGATTCTTTCCTGCATGATTAAATAATCAGGATTCTTGGCAATAGCTTTCTTTAATAGTTCCTCTAATTTTGGATCTTTAAAAAAGGTTTCTGTTTTTAATGGAATAAAAGTTTCGCTTGATGCTTCTTTTCTTTGTGCATCAAAATTTTCTGGAAGCTTTGCAGCGTCTAGTTTGTTACTGACTTTTGGCGCAGAACAAGCTGTCAAAAGTAAAATTCCCGTAATTACAACGGCACTTTTGGTTGTCCTTAGAAACTGTATTTCAGTATGTTTATATTGATTTAATATCTCTTTCATTGTTTAATTTTATTTGTTCAATCTGTCAAGCATTTTTTAATCGTATTCATTAGCTTAGATTAATCTGTTAAATCTGCTTTAATCTGTATTAATCTGCGTGAAAAAAACTATGCGTAAAAAAATATTTCACGCAGATTTTAAAAGATTGTTGCAGATCAAATTAGATTTATTTACTCTATTTTGCTCAACGAATTAATTGTTTGACTTGCTCATTCGTTTTTCCAATTTTGCAAACAGTATGTAAAGTCCAGGAATGATTAAAAGACCAAACACAGTCCCGATTAACATTCCGCCCGCAGCTGCTGTTCCGATCGAACGGTTACCAATCGCACCCGCTCCAGAAGCAATACACAACGGAATCAATCCTGAAATAAAAGCAAACGAGGTCATCAAAATAGGACGGAAACGAAGTCTTGCTCCTTCAATTGCGGCTTCGACAATATCGCGTCCGAGTTTATTTTGTGCCATGGCGAATTCTACAATCAGAATGGCATTTTTGGCGAGCAGACCAATCAGCATGACGAGTGCTACTTGAGCATAAATATTATTGTCCAGTCCAACCATTACAAGTGCGATGTAAGAACCAAAAACTCCAACTGGAAGGCTTAATAATACTGGGAACGGAAGCAATAAACTTTCGTACTGTGCAGCCAATAATAAGTATACAAAAAGTATACAAAGCGCAAAAATGTAGATGGTTTGGTTTCCAGATAAAATCTCTTCACGTGTCATACCAGACCATTCTAGTTCAAAACGGCTTGGCAGTTTTTCTGCAGCAATTTTTTCAACAGCGGCAATGGCATCTCCAGAGCTATAACCTTCGGCTGGTTCACCGTTAATCATAGCCGACATGTACATATTATAACGCGTTAAAACCTCAGGACCGTAAACTCTTTCTAATTTGATGAAAGTAGAAAACGGAACCATTTCGCCTGCTTCATTCTTCAAATACATATCCAAAATACTTTCTGGATTTTGACGGAATTGCGGACTTGCCTGAACCATTACTTTATACATTTGAGAAAAACGGATAAAGTTAGTTGCATAAAACGAGCCTAACATGGTTTGCAAAGTAGACATGGCATTGTCTACAGAGATTCCTTTTTTAGCCGCCAAATCGTAATCAATATGAATTAAATACTGCGGAAAAGTGGCATCAAAACTCGAGAAAGAGTTCTGAATTTCTGGCGAAGCATTCAATTCTTTGATGAATTCTTTGGTTACTTTATCGGTATTGGTAATACTTCCTCCAGATTTATCCAGCAAACGAAGTTCAAAACCACTGGTGTTACCAAATCCGGGAACAGTTGGCGGTGCAAAAATCTCGATTTGTGCATCGGTAATGTTTTTGGTTTTTTCTGTAAGTTCCGCCATAAATTCGGTTACCGAAATATCACGTTCGCTCCAGTCTTTCAAGTTGATCATTCCCATTCCGTACGAAGCTCCAGCGATTTCAGTTACAATACTGTATCCCGCAAGAGTGGTTACGTTATCTACACCTTTAATTCCTTGTGCAATTTTAGTTACTTCGTCCAAAGCTTTTTCGGTACGTTCTACCGTTGCTCCTTGTGGCGTTGTAACACTTACGTAAACCATTCCCTGATCTTCCGTCGGGATAAATCCTGACGCTAAAAACTTGGTTGTTCCCCATGTAAGGATGCAAAACAATACTAATAATCCAATGGTAACAGTACTGCGATCAGCAAATTTTACTAATACTTTGATGTATTTTGAAGTAATATTATCAAACCAATGATTGAATCTTTGGAAGAAACGATCTAAAAGCGATTTTTTCTCTTTATTCGGATCGTGCGCTTTTAGCATAATCGCACAAAGGGCAGGAGTAAGGGTAAGGGCGTTAATACCTGAAATTACGATACTAATGGCCATTGTCAATGAGAACTGCCTATAGAAAACTCCAACAGGACCGCTTAAGAAAGCAACCGGAATAAACACGGCAGCCATTACAATTGTAATTGCAATAACGGCTCCGGTGATTTCTTTCATGGCGCTAATGGTAGCTTCCATTGGCGACATATGTTCTTCGGAGATTTTTACGTGAACGGCTTCAACGACGACAATCGCGTTATCGACCACAATTCCGATAGAAAGTACTAAAGCGAAAAGCGTTAATAAGTTGATCGAGAATCCCATCATCGACATAAAGGTAAACGAACCAATAAGCGCGACAGGAACTGCCAATACTGGAATCAAAGTCGATCTCCAATCTTGAAGGAAAAGGAAAACGACGAATGCTACCAAAAGAAAGGCTTCAACTAATGTTCTTAATACTTCATGAATCGAGGCGTCAAGGAAGCGCGAAACGTCGTAGGCAATATTAAATTCCATTCCTGGAGGAAAAGAAGACACTTTCAGTTCGGCCATTTTTTCTTTTACGCTGGCAATAACTTCAGAAGCATTCGAACCCGGACGCTGTTTTAGCATGATAGATGCAGAAGGTTTTCCATCGGTTTTAGAAACCATTCCGTAACTCATGGCACCAAATTCGATTTTAGAGATGTCTTTCAATCTTAAAATAGTTCCGTCTGAATTGGCTCTTAACGGAATTTCTTCGTATTGTTTTGGCTCAAAGAACTTTCCGCCATACTTAATTACATATTGCAGTTGATTGTTCATTTGTCCAGAACCTTCACCGACTTTACCTGGTGCGGCAGAAATGTTTTGTTTTTGAAGTGAATTAATAACTTCATTTGCCGAAATATTGTACGAAAGCATCTTTTCTGGATCTAACCAAACACGCATCGAATATTCTTTCTGCCCCATGATTTCGGCACGTCCGACACCATCAATACGCTTTAATTCTTGAAGAATATTAATATCGGTAAAGTTGAAGATAAACTGTTCGTCCTGAGTTTTGTCGGTACTTGTAATGTTCAAGTACATCAACATACTGTTTACCTCTTTTTCGGTTGTAACTCCCGCACGAATTACCTCTTCTGGAAGTTCGTCTAGAATTGTCGTTACACGGTTCTGCACGTTTACGGCAGCCAAATCGGGATCGGTTCCTACTTCAAAGAAAACCTGAATTAAGGTTAAACCATCGTTGGAAGTTACGGTTGACATATACGTCATTCCGGGAACTCCATTTATGGCTCTTTCTAACGGAAGAGCGACAGCATTGGCCGAAACCTCTGCATTTGCTCCTGTATATTTTGCTGTAACGGTTACAGACGGCGGTACAATATCTGGGAATTGGGTAATAGGAAGCTGAAACAACGCCAGCAATCCCAGAAGGACTATCATAACCGAGATGATTAATGACAATATTTTCCTTCTGATAAATAACTCTATCATTTTAAATGTTTTAGATAAATAATTAAATAACTGTTTTACAGATCGATAATCTACATTTGTTTCATGTTGATTTTATCGCCGTCTCTCAATGATTGTGTGCCTTCTTGTACAATTAGGTCGTCGCTTTTTAGACCTTCGTTTAAGATGTACACATCATCTAGTGTGGTTTCGATAGTAACATTCGTCATTTTAACTACTCCATCTTTGTTCACGCGGAAAACATATTGTTTGTCTTGAATAGAAAAAACAGCTTTCTGCGGAATTAAAATTGCATTGGTTTTTGGTTCTGAAATAATCAGTTTTCCAGAAGTTCCGTGTTTAATAAACCCTTGCGGATTATGGAATTTTGCTTTGTATTGAATAGAACCTGTCTGTCTGTCGATTTCTCCGTCAGCAGTTCTTAATTCTCCTTTTTGATCGTAAACTTGTCCGTTTGGCAATACCAATTTTATATCGCCCTGTGTGTTTAAGGTTTTGTCTTCCATCATTTGGAAATACGTATTCTCTGGAATTGAGAAATAAGCATAGACATCATCCAATTGAGAAACAGTTGTAAGCAATGAACCGTTTTCTACTAAACTGCCTTCTTTGAACGGAATACGGTCGATTGTTCCGTCAAATGGCGCGCGGATAGTGGTGAAGCTAATCTGTTGGTTGATTGCTTTTCTTTCTGCAGCAGCGTGAGCCAATTTCGCGGAAGCGGCATCATTTTTTGCTTTAGATAATTCTAACTCTTTGTCTGCAATTACTTTTTTATTGAAAAGAGTTTGAGCCTGTTCCAATTCTACCGTTGCAATTCTTAAATCGGCTTTTGCGCTTTTGTAAACCGCTTCGGCTTTTAGAAGTTGAATCTGAAGTTCAACATCGCTTATTTTGAAAAGGATTTGCCCTTTTTTTACTTTTTGTCCTTCGCTAACGTAAACTTTGTCCAGAAGACCAGGAATACGAACGTGAATTTCTACATTGTTTTTAGCATGTACATCGGCAACAAATTTGCTCGAAACTATAGTGTCTTTTAGAGTTACCTTATAAACAGGAACTGTTTTTATGTTGTTTGAATCTTTTTTTGTTTTATCACCGCACGAGACTAAAACGAATAAAGCCAAGGTGCATAAAAGAAATGGATTTTTATAAATGCTCATCATTAGGTTTAAATTTTTGAATAAATAGATGCGCTCCCTTGATACCAAAGTATCGGGAGTATGAATTTGGATTTTGAAAATATAAATGCGTACGGATGCTTTTATTTGGAAAAAGTACCGTTTAGAGAAATGTTTTTATAGCAATAGTGGCTCAATTACATAAGCAAATGAGGTATTGTTCCAGAAAACTAGAAAATATAAAAACAACGAAATTTTGTGGCCTAGAAAAGTTGGTACAAATGAAGGTGAGGATGCCTTTCTATATGGTATATTGAAGCGATACCATAGATTAAGCTTTCTTTGTAAAGTTTGAAGTTAATCAAATTACTGAAATACGGAGCTTTGATCGTACTTTGTTCCAAAGTAGTCGCTCTGCATTTCATTTTCTTTTTGAGCTTATAATGAACTTCTAAATTTTTAGAAGAAGAAAAGTCAGAAGAAAAAATCTGCGTATCGTCTGCCGCAACACTATCTAAGGTAATACAGTTGCTGAAAGTATAAATCGGCGAATACGTTTCGGTGCCTCTGAAAAAACAAAGCAGCGAAAGTAAAACGATATATATGAACTTAGTGGGTTTCATACAACTACAGCAGGAATTACAATTTTGTTCCTTAGAAAGTGGGATTAATTATTCTTTAAGGTGCGCCAAATATAGTAATTTGAAAAGTAAGGGTTCTTAAAATTTTCTAAAAACTATGAGATTTAAAAATTTGATAATAATTGGGGGTGGTTTTTAGGGGGTTGATTATTTTTGTTTCGCTATAAGTTATTATGTAAACGATTTAAGCTTAATGAATTTTGAAAATGCTGATATTTGAATAGTAGATTTTTATATTTAAAATCAATAAAGCTTTATACTTGTATTCGTTTTAAAGTCGGAGACTTTTTAGATATTTTTGCGTTTTTAGGAAGTATTTAGGATGGGCACAAAGTCGGAGACATTTGCGCAGCACTAGTAGGCAAGACTTCGGAGAGCTGGGGAAATCCAATTTTTAGATAATAATTAATAATATAATATATGAAACTAGGTTTAGCTCAATATACTTCGGCGGAAATTAAAAAAGAAACTAGATTTTTGATAGATTTTTCAGATGAGATGGAAAAATCTTTCACACAAAAAATATATGGAAAAGATTTAATGGAAATTGTAATTGGAATTATATGTGTAAGTCCAATTTTTGAACAATTTTTTAAACCCAAATTGCCAAAATATACAAAAGATAAAAAATATGTAAAAAGTGAGGGGTTTGAATATGAAGTTGAAAAATGTCTAGAGTATAGCATAAAGCTAGATTTTGAAACAATCAAAAATTTTTCAGAAATTGAAGCTAAAAAATATGTGTCTTTAGAAATTTTGAAATCATTAGAAATAATAGAAACTTTGAGAACTAAAATTAAAGACTTTGATTTGGCAACTTTTAAAAAAGATTTGGAATGTTATTTTAAGGAAAAGGGCTATATGTAAATATCAGCCAAAACAAATTACCCCCTGCTCCCCAAAGTGTTCATCTGAAAAGCTGCGCAAATGTCTCCGACTTTGCGCATTTTTTTTTTGGTCTTAGAATTTCTAAACGTAATAAAAGTCTCTGACTTTTTACAATTACATTTCTAAAATGGATTATAAAAAAGTTACTTTGAAAAATCATAAAAACTAAAAATCACTCCACAATACTAGAAGAATCCTTAATCTCAAAATCAGCATATTGCCAAGCATCATCAAAAGAGTTTTTAATTTTTAAAGCCTCTTTTTCTTTTTTCTGAAAGGTTAAAGCATTATAAAGTCCGATTAAGGCGAAGCCATTTTTTGGAAGCGTTTGTAGATCTTGGTTGTATACTTTTTCAGCTTCAGCATATTTTCCAGCTTTAAGCAAAACAGTTCCTAAATAATGTCTAACGGAGAAAAACCAATCTGGCGGTTCGTTGTAATTTAATTGGTCTTCAATTGTTATTGCTTTGTTTAAAAGAACAATCGCTTTATCTAAATTATTCTTTTTAGCTTCAACTCCTGCAGAAAGAACATTATTAGCAATTTGAACTAGATCGTATGTTGTATTGATATTCCAGATCGTAACTTCTTTTAAGGTTTTGTCTTTGGATAATTGGTTCAGAGAAGCAAGCTGTTTTTCGGCGTTGGCAATATCATTTTTTCCAAGATAAGCCATTCCTCTGGCATAATGCCAAATCGCATTCGGGTATACGAGATCTTTTTCAGGTTGCGGAATCTCCATAATTTTATCCCACATAGAGAATTTTACGGCTATATAATACGGAATGCTATAATAATGTTGCAAAGTTCCCCAACCAGCTTCTCGCATAATTTTAGGAGACATGTGTTGCTGTAATATTAGTGCCGATTCCCAAGCCAATTTTGAATTTCCTTCTAAAGCCGCTGTAGCCACCAAAAAATGATAATTGTGCGGATAATAGGCGAGAGGATAAGCGCCTTGTGCATTACAGGCAGTAGAATACAAACTGTCAATTCGAACAGCCTCAATGTTAGAAAGTGTGCCTTCGTGATAATCTCCTGTACGAATGTAAATGTGAGAAGGCATGTGAACCAAATGTCCCGATCCCGGAACTAAAGTTTCTAGTAATTTAGCACTTTTAAGTCCGTTTTCTGGATGTGAAGAAGCTTCTACCGCATGCACTAAAAAATGATGCGCTCCGGGATGCTTCGGATTTTTTTTGATCAATTCGTTTAAAACAGCAAGTATTTCTGGAGTCCATTTTTTAGGTATTCCGGTATCTTTTTCATACAAATCCCACGGATGCAGATTCATTTGAGATTCTGCATAAAGTGCTCCAATATCGGGATAAGAAGAGAACTTAGCATATACTTTTTTCATAGCTTCAGCATAAGCAATATCAAGAGGTTTTCTGTCTGTTTGAGGTTTGGCGGCGTATCTAACAGTTAGTGCATCGATTAAGGCAATTTCTTGTGGCGTACAGTTGGTAGAGAGTTTTTTAGCTTTTTGAGCAGCATCATAAGCCCTTTGAAAATTATCTTCTTCCATTCCCGCATTGTAATTCGGACCTAAAACATAAGCAAAACCCCAATACGCCATAGCGCAATTCGGATCTAAACGCGAAGCTTCATAAAAAGATCTTGCAGCTTCGGCATGATTAAATCCGTAGGCGAGCATTAACCCTTGATTGAAATATTCCTGAACTTCTGGATTATTGGTTGTAATTTTAAATGTCACCCCCTCCAGACCTTTAAATTTTGGCGCTTTTTTGTTTTGGGTGTACCAATCTTTATCGTTCGTTTTCGGAATATAGCATCCTTGCGAAGCGCTGACTTTAACTGATTTGGGTTCTGTGTTTTTTTCTTTACAGGAAATAAAAAGAAGAAAAACCGTAATTAGAAAGTAATTATATTTCATCGCAAAATAGATTTGAAATTATATAATCAGTGTAAAAGCTTGAAAGAAGAAAAATGATGCTTATAATCTAATAGATTGAATCGGAGAGTATTAAACAAAATTAAATAAAAAAGAAATAGGTTTTTTAAATATTTGTTTTTCAATTGTTTGTGTTTGGTAAGTTCGCTTTTAGGTTTCACGCAGATTAAAAGAGATTTAAGCAGATTCACGTAGATTTTTTTAAAATTAATCTGTTTAGATCTGCCTCAATCTGTAAAATCTGCGTGAAATAAATATTATAAATAAAAAAGGCCTACACTTTTCAGCATAGACCTTGAATTATATGGTAATAAACAATTTCTTAGTTTGTTCCAGCGGCTATTTTATCTACCAAAAACAATAATTCACCAGAAACGGGTTTAATCAATTGCATTGGATAAAGCGTCGGATTGTATTCGCCAGTTGTTACTTCTTTCAAAGCGTGAACTTTCTTTTCTCCAAAAGCGACAACCACAATTTTTTCTGCTTTATTGATTAATGGAGCTGTAAGCGTGATACGATACATTTTCTGTGGAGCTAAATAATAAGCGTCAACCCATTTAGTTTGCTCTTCTAATACCGCTTCACCTGGGAAAAGAGAAGCAGTGTGTCCGTCATCTCCCATACCTAATAAGATAAGGTCAAATTTTCCTTCTTCGCCTAAAACAGTTCTGATAGATTTTTCGTATTCAGCAGCATAATCTTCTGGCGTAACGCCATCTTTGTACATTTCAAAAATGTTTTCTTGCGGAATAGGAACGTGGCTCAATAAAGTCGAATAAGACATTTTAGCATTACTCAAATCATCATTTAGCGGAACCCATCTTTCATCACCCCAAAAAATATAAACTTTACTCCAGTCTATTTTATTTTTATAAGCATCAGAAGCTAATAATTTGTAAATCCCAGCAGGAGAAGAACCTCCTGTAAGAACAGCTGTAAATTTGCCTTTTGCAGCAATTGCTTTCTGAGCCGATTCTACAAAAAGATCTGCAGCTGTAGTATTAATTTCTTCTGTGTTATTATAAATCTGTATCATTTAAAACTTCTTCTTTTGTTTGTGTATTTGGAATCCATTTGTGGCCTTGGCGCGCCAACAATTCGTCAGCTTCTTCTGGTCCCCAACTTCCTGCTTTGTAATTTGGGAAATTCTTAGGAGCAGTTGTTTTCCAAACTTGCTGAATTGTATCAATTGCGTCCCAAGCTTCTTCTACCTGATCCCAACGCATAAATAGAGTAGGGTCTCCTAATAATGCATCTGCAATCAAGGTTTCGTATGCTTCTGGTGACATTGTTGAACAAGCAAAATAATCAAAAACCATTTCAGCAGGTCTCAAAGCCATTGATAAACCTGGTTTTTTGGTCATAAATTGCAGTTTAATGTCCATTGAAGGCTGGATATTGATAATCAGTCTATTTGGCGTCATGCCTTCTTTTCCATAAGAAAATGAAGAATGCGGAACTGGTTTAAACTGAATAATGATTGAAGATTGTTTTTCTTCCATTCTTTTTCCAGAACGCAAATAGAACGGAATTCCCTGCCATCTCCAGTTGTCCAAATAGATTTTCATTGCCACATAAGTTTCCGTATTAGAATCTGGCGCAATGCCTTTGTCTTGACGGTAACCCGGAACTGGAACTCCTTTTATTTCACCAGCATCGTATTGACCTCTTACAATGTAATGATCAACTTCTTCTGGTTTAATACGACGAATTGACTTTAAAACATCTGCTTTACGATTACGAATATCATCGGCATTCAGTGATGCAGGCGCTTCCATAGCGGTCATACATAAAATTTGCAGCAAGTGATTCTGAATCATATCTTTTAGTGCGCCGACACCTTCGTAGAATCCGCCTCGTTCTTCAACACCAACTTCTTCTGCAACGGTAATTTGCACGAAATCAATAAAATTACGGCTCCATAAAGGTTCAAACATGGAGTTTCCAAAACGGAAAGCCAAAATATTCTGAACTGTTTCTTTTCCTAAATAATGATCGATTCTGTAAATCTGCTCTTCTTTGAAAGTCTGCGAAAGCATTTCATTCAATTCAATTGCAGAAGTTTTATCGTAACCAAATGGTTTTTCAATAATAATACGATCTTGTTTCGGATTTGCCGCCAGACCAATTTTCTTGATATTGCTCGAAATTGTCGAAATGAAAGAAGGTGTAATCGAAAGATAGAAAAGACGATTAGAACGTTCGCCAAAAGCCAGATCAAAATTGTTGATTTTCTCGTTTAATCCGATGTACGATTCTTCTTTGTCAATGTCAAGACTGTGGTAGGTAATGTGCGAAAGAAATTTTTCTGTCTCAGGATCATTAACTCCTTTTCTTCTTGAAAATAAATTTAGATTTTCTGCAACATAAGCGCGAAAATCTTCATTGGTTTTTTCAGCTCTTCCAAGAGCAATAATCTGAAACTTTTCAGACATACGTCCGTCAAGGTACAGATTCTGAAAAGCGGGAAAGAGCTTTCTTTTTGCTAGATCTCCAGTTCCTCCAAAAATAACAATGATGGTTGGATTCTTTAGTTTATTTTTAGTCATTGTGTGGTTTAGTTGTGTTGTTTTAATTGTTTATTCAGCCCATTGTGTATGGAAAACGCCTTCTTTGTCGATACGCTCGTAAGTATGCGCTCCAAAATAATCACGTTGAGCCTGAATTAAGTTAGTTGGAAGATTAGCAGAACGGTAAGCGTCAAAATAAGCCAACGAGTTCATTAATCCCGATACAGGCAATCCTTTTTGAACCGCAAACTGAATAACGGCTCTCATTCCTGCTTGGTTTTCTGTTAGTTTTGAAGCGATTCCGCTATCTAAAAGTAAGTTTGGCAAATCTGCTTTTGCCACGTATGCTTTTCTGAAATCTTCTAAAATTGTCGCACGAATAATACATCCGCCACGCCAGATTTTAGCAACCGTTTCCAGGTTTAATCCGTAATTGTATTCTTTAGAAGCCGTGTGAAGCTGAGCTAAACCTTGAGCATAAGTCACAACGATAGAAAAGAATAAAGCCGATTTTAAAGCAGCAATGGCTTCGCTTTGAGAAACATTTGCTTCACTTGCATTCCAAACTAATTTCTTAGCAGCTTCAATTCTTTCTGGTTTTGTCTTAGACATATCGCGCATGTTAACCGCTGCGTCAATTGTCGGAACTGGAACTTGCAAATCCATTGCATTTTGCGAAGTCCATTTTCCTGTACCTTTAGACCTTGCCCAATCCGATATTTTGTTGATTAACTGTGTTCCGTCTTCATCTTTTTGTTTTAAGATGTTTCCGGTAATTTCAATCAAATAAGATCTTAAATCATCTGTCTGATTCCATTCAGCAAAAGTTTTCTGAATCGTTTCGTCATCCAAGTTATAACCTCTCTTCATTAAGTCATAAATCTCAGAAATCAACTGCATGATTCCGTATTCAATTCCATTGTGAACCATCTTTACGTAGTTTCCAGCAGAACCATTTCCTAAATATTCAACGCAAGGCTCTCCATCTACTTTTGCTGCAATCGCTTCAAAAATAGGACGTAATCTTTCGTATGCTTTTTGATCTCCTCCTGGCATCATAGCAGGACCGAAACGAGCGCCTTTTTCACCGCCCGAAATTCCCATTCCGAAGAAGTGGATTCCCTTTTCAGACAATTCCAAAAATCTTCTGTCAGTATCAGTAAAATAAGTGTTTCCACCGTCAATAATAATGTCTCCTTTATCTAAGTGAGGCAATAAACTAGCGATAGCGCTGTCAACTGGTTTTCCCGCAGGAACCAATAACATAATCGCTCTTGGCTGTTGGATAAGCTCTACAAAATGTTTTACATCTGTTGTAGCTTCAATAGTGTGATTGGCGTCGGCTTCTTGTTGAAGAGAGTTGACTTTTTCGGTGTCTAAGTCTAAACCTGCAGCCGCAAAGTTATGGCTGGCGATATTTAAAAGTAAGTTACGGCCCATTACACCGAGTCCTACAATTCCAAAATCAAATTTGCTCATAGTTTTCAATTAACTAAATTATTAGAAGAAATGTTTTAGCAGCAAAAAGTAAGAGAAAGTATGGTAATTCTTTTTCATTCAATGTTTTGCAGCAAAACAATGGTTATTTTAATCTTACATTTCAAAATGTAGACCGCTAAGTTAGAGAAAAATGCTGAAAAATAAGGGGTAAAATCGTTCACTTTTGGTCTTTATTGTGATACTTTTTATGTGTAAAATTTACGCTTATTGTTGCTGTTTTTCAACTAAATCGTTGTAATACTGGTAATGTCATTTGCGAACACTTTTATTAGAAGCAGCTTCATGTTAGTAAGAAAAAAGAAGTAAAAAAATATAAAAATGTTCATTGAAAATATAGGAATTAAGGTATTTTTGAAAACCCAATCATTGAATCCAAAATTTAATTCATTAAATTATTAGTTTCCGTTTTATATGCCAAGTAACACAAAGCTTGTTTTTACAGTCATTTTCTTGATCATTTCGAGTGTCTTTTTTAAAGTAAATGCGCAGTCAATATTAGAAAACGAAATATCTGTTCATGCAGACAAGAAACCATTAAGCAATGTTTTGGATTTAATGGAAGAAAAAGGAAGTTTTAGATTTGCTTATTATGGAAAACTGGCTGTAAAAGATAGTATCGTGAGCATCCATGCTGATAATACTGCTATAAAAGGAGTTTTAGATCAGTTGCTGGGTGCCAAATATGAATATAAAGAATCGCCAGGATACATTATTGTGCGTTATGCTCCTTTAGAATTGGCTCTTGTATTGGAGAAAAATACCGTTATGAGTGACGGACAGCAAATTGTAGTCGGTTATATTATAGATACAAAAACGAATAATCGCCTTGAGAATGTGAGTGTATTGGAGAAAAATGCACTGCTGTCTACATTGACGAACAAAGATGGTTATTTTGAACTTCGATTAAAAAATGCGCCTCAAGCCATAGAACTGACAGCAGTTAAGGAGAATTATAAAACGGTGACGATGGTGTTTCTTTCTGAAATTAAAATTCAGATGGGAGACAAAAAGAATAAAACAGATTATATTGATGGTGATTTTTCTGAAATTGAAAGATCAGGAATTGGCCGTTTCTTTATTTCTTCCAAACAAAAAATACAAGCGCTCAATCTGGGAGGATTTATTTCTAAAGTTCCCGTGCAGGCTTCACTAATTCCGAGTATCAGTACGCGTGGAATGTTGAATACGCAGATTGTCAATAATTTTTCTTTAAATATTTTGGGAGGTTATAATGCTGGAGTTCGCGGATTAGAAATGGCGGGACTTTACAACATTAACCGTATGAATGTCGATGCGCTTCAAATGGCCGGAATATTTAATACCGTTGGAGGATCTGTAAACGGACTGCAGTTAGCCGGAATCTATAATAATGTTTTTGGCAATTTAAGAGGATTGCAGATAAGCGGTATTCATAATAGCGTGAAAGGTTCGCAAGTTGGTTTACAAATGGGAGGTATCTATAACAATGTATATAAAGGCTCTAAAGGACTTCAAATTGCAGGAATTAGCAACACTGTAAAGGGTTCGCAAAACGGATTGCAGTTTTCAGGTATTTGCAATATTGGAAAAGACACTGTACGAGGCGCTCAAATTACGGGACTTTTTAATTATGCTAAAGAATTACAAGGAGTCCAATTTGGATTAGTCAACATTACAGATTCGCCCTCTGGTTATAGTTTTGGTCTTTTAAACTTTAAAAAAGGCGGTTACAAGAAAATCAGTGTTACAAGCAACGAAATTTCAGATATTAATCTTGCTGTAAAAACAGGAGACCATAAAATGTATACTATTTTGATGGCGGGAAGAAGCGATCGAAAAGACGAAGAAAAGCTATTTTCTTTCGGAATCGGATTAGGAAAGAATATTCCGTTAGGAAAACGCTTTACTTTTAATCCAGAATTTAGCACGCAGTATCTTTATTTAGGAAACTGGAATATCTATAATTCCTTATCCAAATTTGATTCCTCTTTTTCTTTTCAATTGTGTAAAGGCGTAGCAATAGCTGCAGGTCCTTCTCTGAATTTTTATTGGTCTGAGAAACAAGATAAATACGGTAATGCAAACACTTCGACATTTGTTCAGGATCGCACCAAGAATTATACTGTAATTAAAAACAACAGCAAAGATATTCTAGGTTGGATAGGGTGGAGTTTTGGATTGACTTTTTTTTAAGAATTTCTAATAATTTCCTTTCGATGCGATTTTCCCCATTTGATCATTTCTTCAATCACAGGGCCAAAAGATTTGCAATACGGTGTTGATTCATATTTCACCTGAATTTCAGCATCGCGGTCTTCGGTTCTTTTAATCAGCATGTTCAGTTCCATTTCTTTGAGTTCGCGCGAAAGCATTCTTGTTGTAATTCCCGGAATACTACGTTCGATTTCTCTAAAACGATGATTTCCGTTGCAGATTGAATTAATAATCGGTAAACGCCATTTTCCACCCAAAACATGAAGTGTGTCCTGAAGCGCCTGTACTTCTTCTTTTTGGTTTCTTTCCATTTCGTTCAATATTAGTTTGGTATACTCAATGATACTGGTTACAAAGTTATACCATTTTGGATTTAAATTTGTCAAATAAATTTTAAATAATTCAAAAGATGGAAAATCTAAAAAATAAAACAGCCGTTATAACAGGCGGAAACAGCGGAATAGGTTACGCAACAGCCAAACAATTAAAAGAACAAGGCGCAAACGTAATTATTACAGGAAGAAGAAAAGAAGCCATAGAAAAAGCAGCTTTAGAATTGGGCGTTACAGCTATCACAGCAGACCAATCGAATATTTCGGATATCGAAAAACTGGCAGCTCAAGTAAAAGCAGATTTCGGTTCGGTTGATATTTTGTTTATCAATGCAGGAATTGCAGGTTTAGGAACAATCGAACAAACTACAGAAGAATTGTACGACAGTATTATGAATGTGAACTTAAAAGGGGCTTTTTTCACTTTAAGCAAATTCATTCCGATTCTGAAAGACGGTGCTTCGGTAGTATTTCTTTCTTCGAATACTGCGAGTATGCCTGGGCCAGGATCTTCGGTTTATTCGGCGAGTAAAACCGCTTTGAATTCGTTTATGAAATCAGCTGCTTTAGAATTAGCACCAAGAAAGATTCGCGTCAATTCCGTTAGTCCGGGGCCAACTCAAACCGAAGTCATGAATAAAGTAGGTTTAGACGAAAGCACCGTAAAAGGCATTATGGATGTCGTAGTAGAAAAAGTGCCATTAAAACAAATGGGAAGGGCAGAAGATGTCGCAAAAATGGTTTCGCATTTAAGCAGTGATGCCGCGATATTTATGACTGGAGCAGATGTTATTATGGATGGCGGAATGGTTTTGGTTTAAGATGCTAAGATACTAAGATACTAAGATGCTAAGGCTCTAAGTTTTTTTGATAGCGGAAAGAAATGCTAATTCCTTATCGAATACTTAAAACAAAAGCGATCGGTTAAGATCGCTTTTTTTGTGGCGTATAAGTTTAATTTAAACACGATTTTAGAATGATAAATACAACATGCTCCAAAAACTACTCCATTTGCATTTACTCCATTCCTAAAGCTGTTTAGTTTATGTACGATAAATTGGATGTTTTGGATTTTGGTTTTTATGAAAAGATGATAATTATTTTGATTTTAAATAATGTTAGGGTTTTGAAAGAACTTTGTCAAAGTTTCAAACTTTGACAAAGTTTTCACTATAAAAACTCAACAACTTAGTACCTTAGCATCTTAGTACCTTAGCACCTCAAAAGAATGACCATTCAGCAGTTAAAATATATTGTAGCTTTAGACGAAGAACGCCACTTTGCAAGAGCGGCCGAAGTTTGTATGGTAACTCAGCCCGGACTTACCATTCAGTTGAAAAATCTGGAAGAAGAAATCGGAATCAAGATTTTTGATCGAAATAAAGTTCCGTTAACGCCAACGGTTTTAGGAATTGAGATTATCAACAAAGCCAAAAAGATTCTACGTGAAGTCGATGAAATTCGTGATTTTGTAATCAACGAAAAAAATCTTTTGGAAGGAGAGTTAAAGCTTGGCATTATTTCCACTTTATCACCTTATTTGATTCCGCTTTTTATTCAGGCTATGAAAGAAGCGGCGCCAAAAGTGCATTTTATTATTAAAGAAGGTTATACCGGACATTTAATGAAAGATCTCGAAACGGGAGCTATTGATGTCGCGATTATGGCAACCCCGACAGGAAATCCAAATTTAATTGAGCACGTTGTTTTTAAAGAGCCGTTTGTAGCCTATTTAAATCAGACGCATCCAATGGCGAATGAAGAATTTTACGAAATGCAGCCCGGCGACAAAACCGAATTACTGCTACTGCATCACGAATACTGTTACAATGCACAATTGCTCGATATCTGCGGACTAAAAACATCCGACAAAATAAAAGAACAGTTTACCTATGATATCAATTCTATAGAAACCTTAAAAAATCTGGTTCGCGCGCATTTAGGATTTGCGATTATTCCGAAGCTTTCTACTTTAAACGAAACGGGCGCACTTTTTAAACCATTTAAAGAACCCGTTCCCGTAAGAGAAATCAGCCTCGTAGTTTCCGATTCTTTCTCTAAGAAATTATTGCTCGAAAAAATGAACGAAGCCATTTGGAACTGCCTTCCCGAATCGCTCAAAAAAGATTTCAGTTACAGAAAAATCCGCTGGAACGATTCGCCTTATTTTATAAAAGAGGTTAGCAAGTATCGTTAGAAATTCCAATAAAGAAATTCCAAATTCCAAGTTATACAGTAATTGGAATTTGGAATTTTATATTTAGATTTTATTCAAAGTTTTGTCAGTCTGAGCGGAGTCGAAGACCAAGTAAGTAACTCCGCAATCAAAATCGCCAATCTTTGTAGAGTTTCTCGCGAAGATTTCTCGTTCCTCGAAATGACAAGATTATGTGAATTTATGATTATCAATTAATCATTAACCATTAACCATTCACAATTATTTACTCGCTTCAACAATCACATTCGCCACTTTCTCAGGCTGTGAAATAAACACCACATGGCTACCTTTAATTTCAGTGATTTTAGTGTTCGAACGTTTGTACATCGCGTGCTGAATGCTCGGAACAATACTTTTATCCTCAGTTGCTACAATTCCGTACGAAGGTTTAGTTCTCCAGGCTGCTTTTGTAATAGGAGTTAAAAAGCCTTGAGCATAAAAAGCACCTTGCGAAGCAAACATAAAGTCAGCGTCTTCTTTGCTTAAATCTCCCGCAAAACCAGCGTGGAATTTAGCTTTATCATAATAAGCGATTCCTTTATCGTCTGGATTCAATACGCCATTTTCAGGAGCTGGAGGCGCAGTTTGCAACCATTGAACCGAATTTTCGCCATTATCAGGCTGTAAAGCCGCAACGTAAACCAAAGCCGCTACTTTCGGGTGATTTCCCGCCTCAGTGATTACAGTTCCTCCCCAAGAATGTCCGACCAGAATTGTTGGTCCGTCTTGTTTGTCCAAAGCCAAATTGGTTGCTTTTACATCATCTTCCAAAGAGCTCAACGGATTCTGAACGATTGTTACATTATAGCCTTTTTTAGTTAGAACCTGATACAAACCTTTCCACCCCGAACCGTCTGCAAAAGCACCGTGTACCAATACTACGTTTTTAATTTTTGGAGCTGTTTTTTGTGCGTTTACCTGAACTGATGTCAATAATAAACTAAAGATTATTGCTGCGAATGCTAAATAGCTTTTATATAGTGTTTTCATTTTTATTTAGATTATAGATTATAGATTATAGATTATAGATTTTTTATGATTAAAGTTTGAATTTTCCACAATTTTGTCATTTCGACCGAAGGGAGAAATCTTCGCAAGAAACTCCACAAAGATTTGGAATTTGGAATTTAAAAGAATTGGAATTTAATTAAGTGTAATAGATAAAGTAATCTCCGTATTCAGCAATTTAGAAATAGGACAAATTTCTTTTGCTTTTTGAGCGGTTTGCTGAAAATCTTCTTCAGAAATTCCAGGAACTTTTCCTGTAAGTTCTAAAGCAATTAAAGTGATAGTTCCGTCTTCAAAAGTTACTTTAGCCGTTGTGTCTAAATCTTCTGGAACAAAACCAGCTTCAGACAATAAAAAGCTTAACTGCATGGTAAAACAGCCAGAATGTGCCGCTGCGATTAATTCCTCAGGGTTGGTTCCAACACCTTGCTCAAAACGAGTTTTAAAAGACAATTGTGCATTATCTAAAGTGGTGCTTTGTGTACTAATGGTTCCTTTTCCTTCCATTCCTGTACCTTTCCAGTTTGCGTTTGCTCTTCTTGTAAATTTCATGATTGCTAATTTTTTAAAGTTATTTTTTAAGATGTTCAAATCATTTCTTTGATTTAGATGAGACAAAGGTATAGGGAAGGTATTTATTAATCAAATTAATAATTTTTAGTGATTATAAAAATAATTTATAATTATTGGTTCAGATAGGCACAGGATAGTTTTAGGGTAAATTCAACAAATAAATTCATTTTATTCATACTTACGGTTTTCCATAATTTAGTCTTGAATTTATTGATGTTATTTGTTTTTAAGATTAGTTGATTAAATCTCTAACCTTATTACAAATGTTTAATTTAATAATTACATCAATGGAAACAATTGAAGCAATTAAACCTGGTCCAAAACCAAAAAAGGAAGATGGAACTTTAGATGAAAGAAGGCGTGTTACACCTGAAAAAAAGAAAGATTATCCGCCTTTAAAGGAGCATGATCATAAGCCAAAGGATTGAATGTATTAATTTTGAAAAAAAAGAGACAGTATAAACTGTCTCTTTTTAGATTTTTTGATCTCTTATTAGAGGGTTTTCTTTTTTAGAATAAAATCATATTTCAAAATCTATTCTATTTAATGAAAAATGATATAAAAAGTTGGCACTAGTATAGGCAGCATAGGTTTGATAGTAATCATTTTTTTCACTATCTCCATAATCACAGATTGATTTAATTGATAAAGCAGCTAAAGGTTTGGGTTTTGAGCAATTTTCGCAAGTATAAAAGACACCATAAGCTTCCATATCAATTCCTATAAGTTTTCTACTATGAATTTTTATTTTTGCTAGTGCATTTCCATTTTCAAGTACAGCAGACCCAGAAGCGAAAGGACCAATATGAATGTTTAGTTCAGTATCAATTTTAGTGGCACTCCAATTTTTCTTTATATCATTCAAGAATTCTCGATTTCCCTGACATGATAATAAATTTTCTTTTAAATCAGCATTTAGATTTATTGATTTGTAATCAGGAGAAAATTCTTCACTTCCATCAGATGAGGATTTAATTTTTCCGCTTCCATAATCAAATGAAATGTCACTGATTAAGATATCACCAAAATTGCCTATTCCCTTAACGCCTCCTGCAATCCCTGTCATAGCTAAATACTTTGGGCGAAAATTATTTATTAATTTATTAGTTAAAACTGATGCGGCAACCATTCCCATTTGAGGAGCAGAAGCAGCAACTACACTAATCTTTTTATCATTTTGAATAAAATTACCTCTAAAGTATTCAGTTGAATCATTATTGAGTTTGAAAGATTCCCAGTTTGCATTCAAATTTAATAAACTGTCAAGTTCAGGTTTTCTCAATGCTGTAATTATTGCTAGATCATATTGATACTTGCGGGCGGTAGAATTTTGTAAATCAATTTTTGATTTTAGTAAATAATCAATTTTTGAAATGATTTTTGTTTGCCAATTTGTAGAGTTTTCTTCATATTTAATTAGACTCCAGAGCTCATTTTCAAATCTAGAGTGAAAATTTGCTATGTACTCATTAAATGCAGAAAAACCAATTATATGGAATGGTTTGATTAATTTACCACTTCCACGATTAATATCATCTAGAAAGTTTATACCATTTTCAGGTAATGGATCATCACCATCTCGAAGAGGTATTCCTAAGTCGAGAATAAGTAAATCAAAATGATTTACACTTAGCATTTTTTTTGCAGAAATTATATTTGTGCAAGTTTCGATTTCAATTTGTCCTGTATATTTTTCTGCTATTTGTCTTAAAGCTTTTATTTTATTCTGATTATCATCAACGATTAAAATTCCTATCATAATACTAGAGAGTTGTTTTTTCAATTATATTTTTAAGTTCTTTTTGCCATATTGATTTATCAGCTGAATAAAAAACAGTATCACCATATAAGACAGGGAATTGTTCTCTCAATTTTTGTTTTAAATCTTTTAATTCAATTAATGATTCACCTTCACCAAAAGTTTCAAATTGTGTTACTACAATAACTTTTATGGCAATATTTTTTCTTTTCAATTCGCGTAATATATCGAAACCTGCTAATTTTCTGAATTTATATCCATCTTCTCCAGGCTTGATATCAAAATTTGGAAGTTGCATATCTAACAACAACAAATCATATTTGTTTAGTAATATTTCTTTAAGGCCGGATTGGTAAGATTTTTTTAACTCAGAATAATAATCAGTAAATGTTTTTGAAATAAACTCAACTATTTGTTTAGATTTATTGGGATCGTCTTCAATTATTAATATTTTCATTATATACTATTTTTTGCAAATTATTTATTTCGAAGTTAATAAGTGTTTTAAATATTCTTTGCTCGTCAACTTCATGAATTACAATTGAATAATTTTTTCTACTTAAGTCAGTAACGAGAGTTTTTCGGATTTTTATATAACCGGTCCCATCTTCAGCTCTTGTTTTTTCATTATCATGAGTTTCTAATAACAATTCCATAGTATTATTTATTTTTTTGTTGATTTCTTCTAAAGAAAGACTTTTGGAGAAATTATTTTCTACTGTTAATGAAAATATATTATTGTTAATATTTGCTTCAATTTTAATATTTAACTCTCTTGAACTTAATTTTGAATGAGCTAAGATATTATGAAATAAATTTTGCATTATGTAAGTAAAATGAGGAAAGTTTTCTCCTTCAAATTTTATATTGCAATCAATTTCAATTTTTGGATTTAAATTACTAAACTCTTTAAAGATTCTCTTCAAAATGGTTAAAGAGGCATTTATTGGTAAATCAATTTCAAATTCATTAATACTTTTACTATTACTTCTTTTAAACCAAGATGATATTTTATCTAATTCATTTGATATTTCAGTTTGACAAGATATGATATTACTTATTATTTCATTTAATTCTGAATATTCAAATTTATCTATTTGGGTTTCTAAATTTCTTGATAAATCTGCTAAAAGTTTAATCATTTGAGGTTTAACAGAATTCGAAATATTATCTCTTATATTATATAAGATTTTTTCTGTTCTCTCCCACAAAATTGTTATTACCGTATCAAAGAAATCTTCGTATTGATTTATTCCTCCGATTTGATGCTTAAAAATTTGAATAAGTTCAAATTCACTAAAGGAGTAATCAAAAAGTCCTTCAGAATTTTTTTTCTCAGTTTTAATTTGAATTTTATTATTTTTTAAATCATTACAGATATTATCAATTTCGGATGAAAACTTAGACATTAAATCATCAAAAACATTTTCCATTAGTTTTGATTTCAAATGTAATTTGTCTTTCCAAAAAATATTTTCTTGATATTTATTAGAAGTATCTTCTTTTTTAGTAATAAGATTATATAGTTCAAAGACACTTCTTATTTCACCTAATAGAGTTCCATGTCTAATTCTCATGCTTAAATAAGTGTCTATCCCAAATTCATTACTCGCAATGAATTTGTCTCTTATTTTTGAAAACATATCTGAAAATTGCGTAAATCTAGAGTAACTGGTTAATTGTACAGATTGACTTGAGTCGTTTTTTGTTTCTGTATTCTTTGTAAAATACGGTATAAGAACCCTTTCTGTAGTGTCATCAATTTTTTTTATTTGCTCAATTGGCAAATTGAATAAATTTAAACTCCTTTCAAAACTTTCTCTGATCTCTTTCTCTAAAGAATTTTTGATTCCATTAACATCAACATAAATTTTACTTTCATCAATTTGTTTTATACCTTTCCGTATTAATTGATTTCTGTTTATTTCTGCTATTTCATTTATATAATCTTCAAAGTTTTCATTATCTAATTCGGACAATAGACGACAAATTTCAACTCTTTCATTGTCTAACTCATCTTGACTCTCAAAAGAAGGAGAAGAATCATATATTTCTTGTTTGCAGATATTTTTTAAAAAATAAATTAATTTAGGTTTACTAAATTTTTTCTGATTTTTTTCTAACTCTTTTGGAAAATCTAGTTGTTCATAAGCCATGAATTCATCATATGCAATCCAAAGGTCATTATCATCAATTAGTTGTTGATAATAATGAAGAAGAATAGAGGAAGATATATTTTGTAATAATTTCTCATTATTAAATGAAGTTATTTTGTCTATAAGAAATTTACTGCACAATCTGTTTTTTAAATATTTGTTTGTAAATAAACTTTCGATTGTCAGATCTATAGCTTTATCTAATTCATCTAGATTTAATAAACACTTAAGTTTGGAATGAATGAGGTCTTCTTGATTGTGGGGTAAATTAATCTCATATTTAAAATTTATATCATTTTCTAAATCAACATATTCTTGCAAAGCATTTTTGAAATCCTGATTAGCTTCTAAAATTTTTACTTTATAAAATGCTTCACGATATGAAGCTGTTTTATTTTCATCATAAATAATATTGTTCTCTAAATTAAATAGCTTTGAGCAGATGTTTTTCCAAAAAGAAATAGTTTGACTAGTGTTATTAGTTGTAGAAAACTTATTCAAATAATCAATTGAAGATTTTTCTAATGTTATTGAGAACGCAGGGTTATAATAACTAGAATACATCAATGAAAATTGTTGTACACTCATAGTTGTGTTATAATTGGAATTTTCAGATGAGAAGTAAAAATATAATTTAGATGTCCATGAATTTAAACCTAGAGAATTGTATATTTTATACAAATAGCTAATAGAATCATGGTAATAATTGTTTTTTCTTATAACATTGTTTAAAGCAGATAATGTTTGATTTGCAATAGAATTGGAATTGAAAAAATTTTCAAAATCAAGTCCCAAATTTATTAATGACTTAATGTATAGGTGGTAAACTTCAAAGAATAGACTATTCTTCAATAATAATTCTTTTGCTTTATCAATTACTTCATAATATTGACCTTCTGTATAATAATCGAGAATTTTTAAGTATAAGATATTATCGTCTGAAAATTTAATATCAATGGGTTCTTCAAGATAAATTAATAAATTGCTTATTCTTACATCATTTACTAAACTACTTAACTCAATTAAAGATTTTTTTATTGATTCAATATGTAAAGGATTTTTTTCTCTAAGCGACAATATTAAACTTATAAAATCAATATATAAGTTGTAATTATCTATAATACTAAACCCATTGAGAAACCCAAGAATAAAACCGCTATTAGTAACTGGATCACTTTTAAAAAAATTTAATTTAAAATTTAGTAGATCCTGTAGATAAGACGGATGTTTTTTTACATATTGCTCTAAAATTTCTTCATACGTAAAAAAGGATAAATTTTTTTCAACCCGTATGCTTTGGTATCTTGCGAATATATTTGTTAAATCTTGGTTTTCAGAATTAATTAATTCCGACAAGATTTCTTTATTTTTTTTGAAACCTCCTTGGTATTCTGCAATTATAAAATTTTGCTCTATTGACCAATGTGAAATACAAATTTCGTCATTAATTTTTTTCAATATTTCTTTTGCAACATCATAATTACCAAGAAGAATATTTGAGTCTAGAACATCTTTTAATTCTATGTATAAATTAATTTGTTCTGTATACTTTTTAATGTTGTAAGTGTACCATCTAATTTCTTTTATAATATCATTATGTGAGTAAGTGTGGCCACCTTCACCTAATTGAGAAAATGTTTTTGGTAGGGGATTACCATTAATTGCATTAAAATTGTCAAGAGTAAAAGAGTTTAAAACCTGCAGTTGCTTACTTTCATCATCGTATGAGTATTTTAAATTATGTAATATTTGCTGAACGGGAATTCTATTTTTTTTCTTTTGATTTTTTATATCACGTTCTATTTTTCTTCGAGTAGATCTATTTGACATTGGCTAGATGATTTTAACACGAAATATACAATAAAAAGTATTTAATTGATTAGAAAATTTATAAAGTAAAAAAGTTTGTTTCATTTTGTATAGTAATAGAATTGTAGATAGCAACAAAAAACAAAACCCTCAATCTCCAAAAAGACCAAGGGTTTTAATTTTTCAAAAAAAGACTTACTCCAAATCCAGATAAGGATCTAATATTTCGGCTAGTTCATTGAGCCAATAGAAGCTGTCTCCAAGTTTGGCAGCGTTTAGCTGAATGTTTTCCTGATCGTTTAGAACGCCCAACGCTAGGGTTAGATTTACCTGTCTTATGGCTCTGGCCATATCGAGTGGGTCAATTCTGTCGTTGAAGAAATTCATTAGACCGATTTCGGCTTCTTTTGAAAGGGTTTTGGTACTCATAACTCTGTAATTTAGGAAATATAAAACCCATGTAGCTTAGGTGTCCTACGCTTACAGAAGCGTTACGGTTGTTTCCAATGCCGCCACCATACCACATGGGCAAGAAGTTTTTTAAGTATCATAATTCTGTAATTTAGGAAGCGCAAATATATTAAAAAACGGTTTGGTTTTATAATCTAAAAGGTAATACAATTCTTAAATATTAATTTCCTGAAAACTTCCTTTTGAAACCGAGTGCCCTAGCCCCGATAGTAGCGGCATCCTTTTGTGGTGGGGTTCACCACAAAAGATATAGCGGATAGCGGGAAATAGCTCCTTATTAATATTAAAACTTCATTTTAACCCACTTTAATTGTGGCAGAATAGAATCTTAAATCAAGAAAAGAAGAATCATTTATATACTTATTTGGTTTCAAGTTATAATGTGAAACAAAGTAAGGGGCTGATTTGTAGTTTTATTTATGCGGTGAATTTAATTTTATACGAATCAATTTGATAAGACGATCGAAAAAAGTTTTCAATGAATAATCTAACCTTAAAATTTATGAGAAATGCTTTTCTACTACTTGCAGTTTGTTTGAGTACGGTTTTGTTCTCCTGCAAAAAAGATAAAGATACAGAGCAGTCGGGTTCTGAAACTGTAAAGTCTGATACTACCGATTCTGCTTTAATTGCAGATCGCGGCTGGCCTCGTGTAGCTGAAAATAACGGTACAAAACTGGTTTATTATCAGCCTCAGGTAGACGACTGGAAAGATTTTAAAGAGATTACAGCGAGAGTGGCTTTTTCGCTGACTCCAAAAGACGGAAAACAGGTTTTGGGTGTGGCTTCTCTAAAAGCGGAAACATTGGTAGACAAAGACAACCGAAGCGCTTTTATTAAAAATCTTCAGGTAACCGATATACGTTTTCCTGCTCTGGACAAAAAGAAAGTGCCAGAAATGGAAAAGCTTTTTAAAGAAACGTTGCCTCAGAGCGGAGATCCTATTTCGGTAGATCGTATTTTGGCAGATTTGAGTCATACCAAAAGTCCGTCTAAGGGAATTGCGGCTAAAAATGATCCTCCGACCATTTTTTACAGTACGAATCCTGCCATTTTGCTTATTGTGCAAGGTGAACCGGTTTTGGTGCCTGTAGAAAAAACGGATATTCAATATGTGGTAAATACCAACTGGGATTTGTTTTTTGATAAAACGACAAAAGATTATTATCTTTTGGTAGAGAATATCTGGCTGACTTCGAAAAATGTGGCGGGCAAATGGACCAAAACAACCAAATTGCCTTCGGGTTTAAGTAATCTGCCTTCGGGACAGAATTTTGATGATGTCAAAAAAATGATTCCGCCGCCATCGTCTGGTGGAGCTCCAGAGGTTTTCTACAGCAATAAACCTGCGGAATTGATTGCAATAAACGGAAGTCCGAAATTTGAAAAAATTCCAGGAACGAAATTGTTATACATTGACAATACTGAGAATGATGTTTTTGCCGACGAAAATAAAGGGCAGTATTATGTATTATTGTCTGGAAGATGGTTTAAGTCTAAAGATTTGACAGGGCCTTGGTCGTATGCAGGAAATAGTCTTCCGGCTGATTTTGCTAAAATTCCGAAAGATTCTCCGCGTGCCAATGTATTATCGTCGGTGCCAGGAACGCAGGAAGCGAATGATGCTGTAATGTTGGCACAAGTTCCGACAACGGCTATTTTGAAGAAATCGGATGCTGAGGCAAAAGTAAAAGTGTCGTACGATGGCGGAACGCCTCAGTTTAAACCTATTGATGGAACGAAAATGCAATATGCAAGCAATACGCAAGAGAAGATTATAAAAGTAGGCGATTTGTATTATTTGTGCTTTCAGGCGGTTTGGTTTATGTCGACAAGTCCGAACGGGCCTTGGAAAACCTGCGATTCTGTTCCGAAAGAAATATATACTATTCCGCCAAGTTCGCCTGTGTACAATGTTACCTATGTAACGCAAACCACAACCGATACAACGGTTGAAAGCAGTGCAACGGCGGGTTATTTGGGCGCTTTTATTATTGGTGCTACGTTTGGCGCCATATTATCGTACGGTACAGGATGGTATTATCCGCCTTATATGTATTACGGCGGACTGTATCCAATTTATCGTCCGTGGCCTTATGCGTACGGAGGAGGAGCGGTTTACAATCCGTGGACGGGAGGTTATGCCGCTGGAAGACGTGTTTACGGACCTTATGGAGCTGCGGGAACTTCGGCTTGGTATAATCCTGCAACGGGAAGATACGGACGTTCTGCAAGTGTG
>NZ_JBEWQE010000025.1:0-56221 GCF_040538975.1 Flavobacterium sp. UW10123 | reverse complement strand
TTACAATCATGAAAGACCGCATCAGGGAATTGATGGAAAAAAGCCAATCGAAATGATAAATCCGTTACCGAAATAAGTAACTTTTACAATTCGACGAAGGAGAAATCTCCGCGAGAAGCTCTACAAAGATTGGCGATTTTGCTTGTGGAATTACTTGTGAAGATTTCTCCTTCGTCGAAATGACAAAAAACACGAAATATCTTTGCGTCCTAGCGCCTTTGTGGCAAAACCTTAACGCGAAAGCTTTTCTTACTAATACCCATTTTAACACACTAAATTAAAGATTTCCTAGAAAAAACCGATTTTGATGCTTAATTTTGTAATCCGCAGAAAAAAAATGCGGAATTCTCAAACTTATAATGATGAACAAAACGGCGCAAATCAAAAAAAATCATCAATTCATTAAATTTCGAAAATTAGTTATTGTTTCTATCTTAATTGGCTTTCTTTCTGCCTTTCTCGGAATTTCACTAAAAAAAATAACCGAGTACTACGAAGAGATTTTCTTTCACGAAGTTTCAGTTCATCCCGTTTTTTACATCGTATTTCCTGTTTTTGGTTTGTCGGTAATTTATTTCTTAAGGCAATATCTTTTTAAGAAAAAAGAAAACAAAGGAATTAAAGAAGTTTTTGAAAGTACGCAAACGACAAAAAACCTACCTTCTTATAAAATTCCATCTCATTTCATAAATGGGTTGTTAACGGTTATTTTCGGTGGTTCTACAGGAATCGAAGTTTCTACTGTTGTAGCAACGGCAACTATTGGTTCTGTAGCGCACGAAAAAGAAAATGTTTTCCGTCAATACAAAACAGAGTTAATCTGTGCAGGTGTTGCTGCGGGTGTTACGGCACTTTTCAGCAGTCCGATTGCAGGAGTTTTATTTGCATTCGAAGTAATTTCTAGAAAAGTAACACGAGCATTTGTCATTTCTAATCTAATTGCAGTTTCTATTGCTTTTGGTTTATTGACCATTTTAAAAGAAGAGCCACTATTTGCAGTTTCCATCACAACATGGAATTTAAAAGCGATTCCTTACTTTATTCTTTTAGGAATTTTAGCGGGAATGAATTCTGTTTATTTAACTAAATGTGTTTTATTCATTAAATCACAATTTGGAAAAATCAACAAACATTATTACAAAATTATAATTGGTTCTGCGGTTTTAAGTATTTCACTTTTCTTTTTCCCACAATTATATGGCGAAGGTTATCACGCTATTAAAACAAGCTTTATTGCTCCAAACCAAATCATGACAATGACTTTGGCTTTAACTTTTATAGCTATCTTGATTTTAAAACCAATAGTTACTTCTATTACGCTAGCTTCTGGTGGCGATGGCGGTGTTTTTGCACCAAGCTTATTCATCGGAGCATTTTTAGGATTATTGTTGGCTTCTATCTTAAACAGCTTTTTCCATGTAAATGTAATTCCGGTTAATTTTATGATTATCGGAATGGCGGCTGTTTTGAGTGCGAGTATTCATGCTCCATTTACCGCTATTTTCTTGGTTTGCGGATTAACAAACGATTATACTTTATTTTTCCCAATTCTTGTGGTTTGTTTAATTTCAAAATACACTGCAAAAACAATTTATCCGTATACCGTTTATAGTTATTCTCCAAGTTTAGTTAAATAACTTCAGACTAATATAATCTGAAGATTAAAAACATACAGCAAAGTATATTTAAAAGCATAACGAATAAAATATAATACCATAATAATGCCAACTGAAAAAATAAAAAGAAGCTATCGCAAAACACGTTACATCCTTTATAAAGAAACTTTAATTGATTATAAAGAACACTTTTGGTCATTTTTAGGCTCATTTGTCGGAATCGGGATTTTAGCTTACGTTCAATCCATACATTTTTCTGGGTCTGATGCCGTTTATTTAATAGGTTCTTTTGGCGCTTCGAGCGTTTTAGTTTACGGAATTATTCAGAGTCCGTTTTCTCAGCCTCGAAATTTAGTCGGCGGACATGTAATTTCAGCTCTTGTTGGAGTTACTGTCAATAAATTGGTTCCCGATATTATGTGGATTGCTGCTCCTTTAGCGGTTTCAATCGCCATTATTTTAATGCAGATCACTAAAACGCTTCATCCGCCAGGAGGAGCAACGGCCTTAATTGCAGTTATTGGAACAGAAAAAGTAAAAGCACTTGGTTATATGTATGTTCTCTCTCCCGTTTTTACAGGAGTTATGATTTTACTTTTAACAGCCTTGGTTTTTAATAATATGACTTCAAGCAGAACTTATCCGAGTCACAGTACTTATCATAAGCATTACCATAAAATTAGAAAGAGATTGGCTAGAAAATAATTGCTTGTTTTTTATCCGATAGTCACCCTGAGCGAGGTCGAAGGGCTTTCTTATTTTTGCAGGGCTTCGACTTCGCTCAGCCTGACAAACTAATTGAAAATCAATTTTCTAAAATCTTTTCAACAAAACACAATTCAGAATTCGTATTTCGTTTTTTATATTTTACCTTTGACCTCTCAATAAAAACAAAGATTATGGTTTATAAATTTAGAGTTATTCTAGACGCCGAAGAAGATATTTTCAGAGACATTGCAATTCTTGAGGAAGATACCCTTGAGGATTTACATAATGCAATCTTCAACGCTTTTGGCTTTGACGGATCAGAAGTGGCTTCATTTTATACTTGTGATGACACTTGGAATCAAGAAGATGAAATTCCGCTTTTTGATACAGGAGATGTTCCTGGCGAAATGAGAACCATGAACGATTATCCGTTATCTAGTATTTTAGACAAAGAAAATACAAAGATTATCTACGTTTATGATTTCATCAGCATGTGGACTTTCTTAGTAGAATTGGCTGCTATCGAAGATGAAACTGTTGGAGCAACTTACCCAGAAACTTTATTCTCTCACGGTGAAATGCCAGACGAAGCTCTTGAAAAAAACTTCGAAGCCGATGACATGCACGACGATATCTACGGAGAATTTGAAGACGATCTAGACGAAGACGATCTTGATATGTTCGAAGGCGATGACAGCTTCGAAGATTATGGATTTGAGGAAAACTGGAATTAATCAAAGGCTCAAAGCTGCATAGGCACAAAGGTTCAAAGGTCTTTTAAAATCTGGCGATTTTAAATTTAATATTTTTCTTACTTTTATATTTTAATTTACTTTTGAATATAAAACATGAATACTTTTAGAAGCCTTTTTGTCTGGCAAAAATCAATGACCTTTGTTACAGAAATTTACCAATTAACAGCATCATTTCCAAAAGAAGAAATCTACGGATTAACTTCACAAATTAGAAGAAGCTCAGTTTCAATTCCCAGCAACATTGCTGAAGGTTATGGAAGAGATGGAGACAGCGATTATTTACGATTTTTGAATATCTCCATGTCATCCTTATTTGAAATACAAACACAATTGGAAATTTCTTTTAATTTAAATTTTTTAACTGAAAATCAATTTAATAAAATATTTGGTGACAGCAGGGAAATAGAAAGAATGTTAAGTTCTTTTATTCGAAAAATAAAAGACCGCAAATAACTTTGTCCCTTTGCACCTCTGAACCTCTGAACCTCAAAAAAAATGATCAACTTATTCAATACCCACATCGACACGCTGTCAATACACCGCGTAGGAAACAAGAGCCGTAACGAAGCTATTTTTTTATCAGAGCAGCCATTTAATCTTAATGATGAGATTGTTCCTTTGATAAAAGAATTCTTTTTTAAGCCTTTTAGAGAAAAAGAAGAAAACTATTATCAGTTTGCACACGAAGTGGACTTGGACTACAACGACATGTTTAAATATGCAACTGAGATTTTTGCTAATCCCTCAAATGTTCATGAAGTTTCTAAGAACATCACTAAGCATTTGTTTGAGCAATCAAACCACCCGCATATTAAAAACGGAGAGGTTTATGTAACTTATTTGACAAATCTAAGTATTGATAACAATGTTGTTGATGCAATCGGAATTTTCAAAAGCGAGTTGCAGGCTGACTTTTTACAGTTTGAAGAAAAAGAAAGCAACCTTGAAATGATTCTACAACAAGGAATCAATTTGAATAAATTGGATAAAGGATGTTTAATTTTCAACTTTAAAAAAGAAGAAGGATACAAAATCTTAACTGTAGACAGCAACCGTTATGATGCTCGTTATTGGTTAGAGCACTTTTTATCTGTTGATGCCTTTGAAGATGAAAATTTCATCACTAAAAAATATTTAAAATTCTGTCAAAACTTCGCAAAAGACGTTGTTTTGCCAGCCGAAGACAAGAAAGAGGAAGTAATGTTTATGAACCGATCTGTGAATTATTTCGCTAAAAATGATCAGTTTGAAGAGCAAAATTTCTTGAATGAAGTACTAGACAATCCTGATTTGATTCCTGAATTTAAGAACTATAAAGTTGATAAAGGAGAAAAATACAGCATCGAAGATGTAACCTCATTCCCAATTGCCAACGCAGCAGTTTCTGACGCTAGAAAATCGATTAAAAACGTTATTAATTTGGATACTCACATTCAGATTAAAATGGATTTTATCAACCCTGAAAGTGCAGAAAAATTTGTTGAAAAAGGCTGGGATGAAGAAAAACAAATGTATTACTACTTAGTTTACTTCAACAAAGAAGAGAAAAACTAAGTGTTTTCATTTTCTATTACTTACTTATTAATACAGAAAACGGCAGTTACAAATGTAACTGCCGTTTTTTTATTTTAACTCTTTTATATTTACAAAACAGAAAAAACTGCTTTTACAATATCGTCATAAACCTGTTTGTTTCTTTCGCCTGTACGAGCCAAAACACGAATTCCAGAATAATTATTGAAGATAAATCGAGCCAAAATCTTAGCGTCGAGCGCTTTCGAAATATGGCCTGTCTCCTGCCCTTTTTTAACTGCATTCGTAAAAACTTCTTCCATTGTCTGAGTGTTGTTTTTGACAATTTTAGCAATCTCTTCGTCGTGCATTGCCAATTCTACAGAAGAATTGACCATAAAACAGCCTTTTGTAATTCGGTCTTCCAAGCTTTCAATTACTGCTTGTTTAAAAATATTGTGAAACGTCTCCTTGACATTTTCAGATTTTTCTAAAAGTTCTTTTACAATATCTTGAGCTTGTTTTTGATAACGCTGTAAAGACTTTGAAAACAGCTTCTGTTTATCGCCAAAAGTATCGTACAAACTCGAACGGCTTAAACCCAAATGTGTTACCAAATCCTGAGCCGATGTTCCGTTATACCCTTTGTGCCAAAAAATTTCAATTGCTTTATCTAAAGCCTGATCTTCATTAAATTCTTTCGTTCTAGCCATGACATTCAAATTAAATTTATTTACAAAGATACAAAATACGGAACAATCGTTCCTGAATTAGTAAAAAAAATTATAACACCGTATTTACGATAAGTCCGCCGTCAACCACAATCTCAGATCCAGTAATAAATGAAGCATCGTCTGAAGCTAAGAAACTAACTGTTTTGGCAACTTCAGCAGATTGTCCAAAACGTTTTAATAAAATCTTTTCGCCTAAAGCAGATCCTAATCCTTCTACTTCTTCTTTTTCTAAACCAACTTTTCCGTACAATGGTGTTTCAATTGGACCAGGCGAAACAGCGTTTACTCTAATTTTTCTTGAAGCCAATTCTACAGCAAAAACTTTATTCAAAGATAATACAGCAGCTTTACTTGCAGCATAAACACTAGAATTTGGCATTCCAACATGAGCATTTACAGAAGTATTAAAGATAATTGAACCGCCGTCATTTAAAATTGGAAGCACTTTTTGAACTGTAAAATAAACTCCTTTTACGTTAACATTCATGATACTGTCGTAATGATCTTCTGATGCTGAATCTAACGGTGCAAAAGCAGCAATTCCAGCGTTTAAGAATAAAATATCAACTTTTCCGAATTTTGATTTTACTTCTTCAACTAAATTGTCAATTGATTTTAAATCTGATTGATCTGCAACTATTCCAGTAACATTTAATTCTGATTCGGCCTTTGCCAAAGCTTCTTTATTTCTTCCTGTTACAATTACTTTTGCACCTTTTGCTGCCAATTCAGCAGCTGCTGCGTATCCAATTCCACTGTTTCCACCTGTCACGATTGCTACTTTGTTTTCTAAATTTTTCATTTTTATTATTCTTTTAAGTTATTGATTATTCAATTATTATGGTACAAAGATATAATAACGGAACGATCGTTCCGTTATTATTGATGTTAATTTTTTGTTAAAACAAAATACAACCTTTCAAATGTCTTTATTTATAAGGGTATCAACTATTTAACTATAAACGAAAGAAATTATAAAATATCGGATATTCTTAATTTATGCTTAATTTTGTATTAAAAAATAACTCAGATGGATATTCAATTTTTTAAAGAAAGTCCTTTTACCACTATAATTTCATTTCATAAGCTTATTGAATCTTTTGAAGAAATTGCATTGTCAGACGTTGATTACAGATCAAATTATGCAAAAGCAATTTTAGAGCAAATTGAACTAATTCCGGAACTTAGGACTGGAATCCAGGATTATTCGGTTATCAAAAACAATGAAGCTTTAATTAAAAACATATTAGCCGATTTATTTCCGACTGCATTGACGCACAACGAGATAAAAGCGGTAACGATTCCTTTTCAGAACATCTCTTTCAATTACACAGAGCGTTTCAAGAAAATCTTGAAGAATGCTGGTGACGAATTTTATATGGAAATTCGTGATTTTAGCGATCATCAATTCTACATTAATAATTGCTGTCTAATTTTAAGCTATTATTACAATCAGCGTATTGATTTTAATCAACCTTTTTTCTATGATATTCCAGATGAAAATGGCGTAGAAAAGCATTATAGAATTTTATATAATGCTGATTTTATGGAAATTATTCCAACTGAAAACTCTGTACCATTAACTCAAGAAGATATTGATCAATTAATAGATAATTATAACGATATTAATTTGTGGAAATCTAAATTCCCAGTGGGAAGCTGGATTTTAAGAGGTTTCGGAATTGTTTCCTTGTTTGATGCCACAACAGAAAGTGCTATTTCGATCTTGAAAAGTAATTTGCTTAAACCTGGACCAAAAACAGTTGAAACAGATCAAGAAGTTTCTAATATTTTTCAGTCCATTTTTAATCTTCCAAATTTAAAAGTTGGGTTTATTATTTACAATCCTGAAGAAGAGAAATTTATTAGACCAGCTAAATACGAAAATCAAATGAAGAGTTTTTTACTTTCTGCCGATCAGGAAGTAGATTGTAAAAATGCTTTTTTTGGATGTTCTTTCGAAAATTTATTGGATAAAAATGAGCCTTTCGTTATTTCTAATGTGAGCAAATTCACTGAAGAACAGACGAATAAAAAACTTGGTGAGCATTTACTTTCACAAGGTATTCAAAGTTGCATATTTGCGCCAGTTATAAAAAACGGGCATTTATTAGGAGTTGTAGAATTAGTTTCTCAAAATACACGAGATCTTAATAGTGTGAATGCCACAAAACTAGATTTGGTTCTGCCATACTTAACTGATACTATTGATCGTGTCAATACCGACATGCAGCATCAGATTGAAGCGATTATTCAGCGAGAATATACTACAATACATCCAAGTGTATACTGGAAATTTAAAAGAGAATCTCAGAATTATTTCCAAAATATGAATCATACTAAAGATTATATTTTTAAAGAAATTGTTTTTAAAAATGTATATCCGCTGTATGGACAAATTGATATTAAAGGTTCTTCTGAACATCGTAATGAAACGGTAAAAATTGATTTAAAAAGTCAATTGACTGCTCTTATGGAAATTTTTGATAACCAAGAAGAAAACTCAAATTTAGTTCTTCTTGAGCAAAGAAAATTTGAATTGGAATCGCTTCGAAGCGAGTTGGATTATCCACTAAAAGCAGATACAGAACAGCACATTCAGCGCTATATAGAAGAAGAAATTCATCCGATACTGAAAAATACTAAAAGCAATCCTAAATCTGAAAAGTTAGAACAATTGTACTTTGATAGTTTAGATGAAAAAACTGGAATGTTTTATCAGGAAAGAAAGAAATTTGACAATGCCATGTCGATCATCAATAAAAGACTGGCAACGGTTTTAGATAGAAAACAAGTTGAAGCACAGCAGATTTATCCGCATTATTACGAGCGCTTTAAAACAGATGGTGTTGAACACAACTTATATATAGGAGCTTCAATTTCGCCAACAAAACCATTCGATATTATGTATCTCCATAATCTTCGTTTATGGCAATTGCAGACTTTATGCGAAATGGAACTGGAACACCATGAGCTTAAAGAATCTCTTCCATACGAATTGGATGTTACTTCGTTAATTCTTGTTTTCAGCTCTGCACTTTCTATCCGTTTCAGAATGGACGAAAAACGTTTTGATGTTGATGGAACTTACAATGCGAGATATGAAGTCGTAAAAAAACGAATTGACAAATCGCATATTAAAGGGACAAACGAAAGAATTACTGAAAAAGAGAAAATCACAATTGTTTACTCTCAAAATAGTGAAGAAGCAGAATATTTAAAATACATTAAATATTTGCAGCATAAAAAAGTTCTTGAACCATCAATAGAGCAATTTGAAGTTGAAGATCTTCAGGGAGTTTCAGGTTTGAGAGCGATTCGTGTAAAAGTAATCAACAATAATTCAAACCCAGGAATTAAAAAAATAACCTATCAGGATTTATTAGATGAGCTCAACTAAATAGTTGAGCTTTTTTTACAACTTAACGTTTAAAAACTTTGTCAAAGTTTGAAACTTTGACAAAGTTAATTAGCTTTAAATTGACTTAAAAGCAATCACAAACGCAATCACCGTTATGATTATTCCGAACATAAAAAAGTTATAGGCAATTCGGAGTAAATTATATTTTCGCTGTAAAACCAATCCCAAGTAATACAAATCTTTGATCATGGTTGAATACAGATAATCACGATCTTTCATCATTTCATTCATTGCCCAATCATAATCTTCGAGAGGCATTTTATAGAAATTTCCGAAAAACATTAAATTCACTTTTTTAGCTTCAACATCATCTCGCGTAAAAAATCCCGATGTTACTTTTGGACGTGTAGAAAGAATCGCAAAAATAATCGTAATTACACTCGACATTAGCATAATAAACGTAGGCACAACTAAATGTGCATTTTTCGGACTATCCAGTTTCGGAATAATAGACGAAAGAGCAATCGAAATGATAATCGCATTTACCGACAGTAAAATATTGGCTTTACTATCGGCAATTCCGCTTAAACGGGTATGGTTACCAAGCGTTACACGAAATAAAGTGTCGATTCCGCGATCAGGCTTTTCGGCTTTTTCAGCTTTTTCTTTCTTCTTATTTTCTTCTTCGAGTGCTGCGGCAGCTTTCAATTCCTGTTTGTTTATTTTTTTCTGAATCAATAAAAGATTTTTTTCTTTCAGTGGTTGCCATTTTCGCAACGCATAATCTGTATAAAATCTATGTTTATTCAATAAAAAGTTCAGATTTTCTCTAGTCCATTCTTCATTAGAAAAACTCACAATTCCTGCATTTTTCAATTCCAAACGCAATAACTCGCAAGTTGTAGCATATTCTTCACCCATTAAATGCGCGTAATCTGCATCTCTAATAATTTTCTCCAAATGCGTTCTAGGCTTATATTCTTTAACAGTAGCAAGAATCAAACTTGAAACAAGCGCAATAAACTCTTCCGATTTTCCTTTTTCACGCAAGAAGCTGGCAGCAATTTCGGTGCTTTTCTTTTCATGATTCTCATATCCTTCAATATAGCCCGTATCATGAAACCATGCTGCAACCAAAAGTGCTTCCTTATCCTCACCGTCTACATCTTCTTTTTTACAAAGTTCTTTTACTGCTGTAACAACTGTAAAAGTATGATTAAAATTATGGTAAGAATATAAATTAGAAAGTTTATCTTTGAGTAAATTACTCACGAAATCTTCGGATTGTTCTATTAGATTCATAAAGAATATTTTTATACCACTAAATTATGAAATTGTTTTTGGATAATCATTTTATTGCTAAGATTAAAAACTGTTTGTTAGCAATAGTGGCACTATTCATCGTTTATTCCTGTGCAACACGCAAACCTCAATACGGAAAAAATGTTAGTGCCAACGAAACAGAAAACGCAACAGATACTATAAAAATTGCACATACTTTTTTTCTTGTTGGCGATGCTGGAAATGCCGATGAAGAACAGGCGCAACAAACACTAGAACTTCTACATCAGAAGCTTAAAAAAGCGAGTAAGAAATCTACTCTTCTTTTCTTAGGTGACAACATTTACCCGAAGGGTTTTCCCAGTGATAAGCATCCAGAAGACAAAGCTTTAGCAGAGACTAAACTTACAAATCAATTAAAATTAACCGAAGGTTTTAAAGGAAAAACAATTGTAATTCCTGGAAATCATGATTGGTACAGTGGTATCAAAGGTCTAGAACGTCAGGCTGATTTTGTAACCAAATATTTGAATGATAAAAAGGGCTTTCTTCCGAGAAAATCTTGTCCAATTGAAAACGTAAAAATTGACAGTACGACTACTTTGATAGCTGTTGATAGTGAGTGGTTTCTTGAAGACTGGAACGATCACCCAACTATCAATGACAATTGCGAAATCAAAACCAGAGAAGCTTTTTTTGAAGAGCTAGAAGGTCTTTTAAACAAAAATCAGGAAAAAACAGTTGTTTTAGCCATTCATCATCCGTTATTAAGCAACGGAACACATGGCGGGCAATTTTCGTTAGAAAAACAATTATTTCCTTTAGAGCAAAAAATTCCGCTTCCTGTAATTGGCTCATTCATTAATCTAGTTCGAAAAACATCTGGAGTTAGCCCGCAAGACATTCAAAACAAACAATATACCATTTACGCTAAAAGAATTAAAACACTTTTGCAAAAGCAGAAAAATGTAATTGTAGTTTCTGGTCACGATCATAATTTACAGTATATCAGCAAAGAAAATATTCAACAGATTATTAGCGGTGCAGGATCAAAATCAGAAGCAGCCAGAGCTATTAGTCCGTATGATTTTTCATATGGCGGAAATGGTTATGCAACACTAACGATGTTTAAGAGCGGAGATGCAAAAGTTTCTTTTTATGGAAATGAAAATGGCAAAGAAAAGCTGCTTTTTGAACGCGAAATTATAAAAGCTAAAGAAATTAACTGGGCTTCTGATATTCCAAACAAATTTCCTGCAAAAGTAACCACTTCGATTTATTCTCCAGAAATGACTCAAAAAGGGGCATTTCACAGATTTTTATTTGGACAACATTATAGAAAATATTATAGTCTTCCAATTGAAGCTACAACGGCTACAGTCGATACTTTAAAAGGAGGCTTAAAGCCAATTCGTGAAGGCGGAGGACATCAATCTGTTTCTTTGAGAATGTCTGATCCTCAAGGTCGTGAATATATCATGCGTGCGATGAAGAAAAGCGCAACGGTATTTTTACAGTCAGTAGCTTTTAAAGATCAATATGTGGTGAATGAATTTGAAAAAACATACGCCGAAGATTTCTTATTTGATTTTTACACTACTTCTCATCCTTATTCCTCTTTTGCAATCGGCAGTATGTCTGATCAGATTGGACTTAGACATACAAATCCTATTTTATATTATATTCCGAAGCAAAATGGTTTGGGTGAATTTAATGCGAGTTTTGGAGACCAATTATATATGGTTGAAGAAAGACCTGCAGATAATCATCTTGACGGGAAAAATTTCGGAAAGCCAAGCAACATCATTGGAACTGATGATATGATGCTGAATCTTCATAAAGACGAAAAATATACTGTCGATGAAAAAGAATATATCAAAGCGCGTTTGTTTGATATTCTTTTAGGAGATTGGGATCGTCACAGTGATCAATGGCGTTGGGCTGAATATAAAGCAGATGGAAAAGTAATTTACAGACCAATTCCACGTGACCGTGATCAGGCTTTTGTAAAATACGACGGTGCTTTGCTTTCGCTTATAATGAATATGCCTCCGCTTCGTCATATGCGAACTTTTAAAGGTGACAGAATCAATGTGAAATGGCTTGGAAGAGAGCCGTACCCTATGGATTTAGCATTTCTAAAAACTGCCGGAGAAAAAGAATGGGTGGAACAAGCTAAATATATTCAGGAAAACTTAACTGACGCAGATATTGATTTGGCTTTCAAAAATATGCCAAAAGAAGTTCAGGACGAAACGGTTGATGAAATCAAAGCGAAGCTAAAAAGCAGAAAAAAAGATCTTCAGAAATATGCTCGTGAGTATTCTGATGTCTTAGATAAAACCGTTATGATTGCAGGAACAGACAAAAAAGACAAGTTTGTTTTAAATCATAATGTGAAGAAAGGAATTGAGATTCAAGTTTTCAGAATTAAAAAAGAAAGCGATGAATTACTTTATACCAAAAATGTAACGGACGATAAAACCAAAAATCTTTGGATTTACGGACTAGACGATAATGATATTTTTGAAGTAAAAGGAAACGAAAAATCGAACATTAAAATTCGCTTGATTGGGGGTCAGAATAACGATACTTATAACATCGAAAACGGAAGAAAGGTTATTGTTTATGATTTTAAATCAAAAGAAAACACATACAATCTTGATTCTAAAACACAAACCCAGCTTACAGACGATTACGAAGTTAATGCCTACAATTACGAAAGACCAAAATACAATGTAATTTCAGGTCTTCCAAACATTGGTTATAATCCAGATGATGGTGTAAAAGTTGGAGTTAATGTAAATTATACGGTTAACAATTTTAAGCAAAATCCGTACACTCAAAGACATATTTTTAATGCTTTCTACTATTTTGCTACTGGCGGTTTAGAGTTTAATTATGCGGCACATTTCCCTGGTCTATTAGGAAAATGGGTTATTGATGTGGAATCATTATATACGACTCCAAATTTTGCTATGAACTATTTTGGTTACGGAAATGAATCGCAATACGATGACGATTTGGGGATGGATTACAATCGTGTTCGCATTAGAAAATTTAATGCTTCGGGAGCCATTCGTCACGTTGGACGCTATGGAAGCGAATTTAGCATCCAACCTATTTTCCAAAGAATGACTGTTGAAGATACTGAAAACAGATATATCAATATTCCTGGAATTGTAAATCCTAATGTATTTGATAGTCAGAATTTTGGAAGCTTAAAAGTGAAATATTTATTTAAAAATTCAGATTTTGCTGCGAAACCAACTTTAGGAATGGCTTTTATGATTGCGGCAACTTGGACAACTAATTTGGATGATACTAAGAAGAATTTCCCAACGTTGGAAAGTTTCTTAGGTTTTACTCATAAAATTGATCATAACGGTAAATTGATATTGGCCACTTACGTTAAAGGAAAAGCTATTTTCAATAATAATTATGAATTCTACCAAGGTGCTTCTCTAGGTGGAGATACCGATTTACGTGGTTATAGAAATGAGCGTTTCTTAGGAAGTTCGTATTTCTCTCAAAGCTCTGATTTACGTTTAAGCATTGGAAAAATCCGCAAAACGATTGTTCCTTTTACTTACGGAATTTTAGGTGGTTTCGACTATGGAAGAGTTTGGCTTGATGGTGAAAATTCTAAAAAATGGCACCAAGATTACGGCGGCGGACTTTGGCTGAATGCCATAAATGTTATTACCGCAAGAATCTCTTATTTTAAATCCCCTGACGAAATTGGAAGATTGATTTTTGGAGCGGCATATAGCTTTTAGTTAGGTGCAAAGGCACATAGAGACAAAGGTCCAAAGGGTTTTAGATAACAGCTAAAAACCTTTGGACCTTTGTTCCTTTGCAACTTTGAACCTTAATTAAAGTTTAAACTCATAAACATTCCCTCCTATTTTGTTTGTTTTTTCGTCGGCGATGAGTAAAGTATTATTGTCTTTAAAAACGATGGCTTCTTTTTGAGAAAAGTGATTTAGTTCTATTTGTGTTTGAGTTCCTTTATGATATAAATCTCCTTTGAAGTTTTTAAACAAAAGCACTTTATCATGGCTTAATAAAGCTACTTTTTTTCCGTCGGGACTTATTGTAGCACTTGTAAGCACACAATGATTGTAATTGCTGCAAGTTTTAAACTCTCCTATTCTAACTGCTTTTTGAGTTCCTGCAGCATTTTTTATTTTGTATATAAAAGCTGTTCCGTCAAAACCTTTGCTTCTGTTTTTCGTAAAAAGATAAAAATAGCCTCCTTGCTCGAAGAAACCTTCAACATCGTAGAACATTTCTTTTTTCTTTGGCGGAAATTCTTTTTGTTCTGGATATGAAAATGAAATTTTATATTCAGCTTTAGCCACTTCATTATTCAATTGATTTTTTGCCACTTTATAAATGCATAAATCCCTTCTTTCGTTATCATTATTTCCAAAGTCTCCTATGTAAATATTTCCAGATTTATCTTTTGTAATATCTTCCCAATCTACATTTGTGGCATTTGAAATCGTGATGGTTTTGGTTAATTTCCCACTAGAATCAATAGCATAAATGGCATTTTTATTCCCGCTATCTTCCAAAGTGTAAAGCGTTTTGGTTTCAGGAAAATAAGTAATTCCAGAAACCTCTTTTAATTTTTTCGGAAGTGCATAAAGTTCTTTTAAATCAGAACCAGATTGTTTTTGGCAAGCCAGTAAAACGATAGAAGCAATTATTAAAAAAGATTTTTTCATGATATTATTTTTTTATTTTGCCACAGATTAAAAAGATTAGAATGATTTGAAAATCCTTTTAATCTGTGAAATCTGTGGCTAAAACTTTAAACTAAGTTAGTATTTTTAAAATTACGGGTAATAAATTCAAACGCGGCATGCATGACATGTCCCATCGATTTTGCATTTTTAAATTTCATATCGTTCGTATAACGATAGAGCTCCATTTTTAATTGCAGTAAATGTTCCTGCGTTGAAATAGTATCGTGGCACATAATATTCAATAATTTTTTGATTCTCGTTTCGGCCGAATGAATACGTTTTGCCAAAATCGCTCTCTCTTCATCTTTATATTGAATAATCGAACGGTCTTCTAATTTCTCTTTGATCAACTGAATCATTGGAGAATTTTCCTTAAAAAACTGCGGACGATATACTTTAAAGTTTCCTTCGTAACATTGCTGGTCAAAATCAATTGGACGGATTTTATAGACGACTTGATCAAAATCGTGTATTGGAACAATTACATAATTGTACGCACGCATGTCACCCAAAAGACGAATCATACAGCGTTCGTTAAATTTTACAAACTCTTTCGCAATTTGCGCTTTTTCCATTTCACTGCATTTATCAAGCAGCGTATCCATAAAAACATCGCCTGGAATTCCGATAATATGCTCTTCGATCAAAGTGTCTTTATAAACCAGAAAATTAATTTTATCTGGCGAAAGAATATCTTCCAGTTCTAATCCGTAAATACGAGAAGCATCGGCTTTTTTAATGTAAAAATGGACATAGTTATCATTCAGAATATTTCGGACTTTAATTCTAAAAGGTTTCGAATTCCCGAAAGTGCAATAATCAATAGCATCCACATTGAGATACTGAATAATCTCATTATTTCCATCAGAATGCAGAAGCGAATATATTTTCTTTAGATTTAAATCAATTTCATTACGCTCAAATTCGCCGTAATATACCCGAATCCAAAGCGTGTCGGTATCATTTTTATCATAAACATTTATCGAACCCGAAAAACGCAGCAAGTCATCATAAAACACAGAAACTTTAGAAATACGTTCGTATCGTTCTAAATAGCTTAAAAGTGGCTGTGTTAAAGGGTAAGACGGTTTTTTTAAAACCATTAAAGGCTCGCTCATTTTGAATATCTTTATTACAAATTTACGTCAATACGATTTAAAGTTAGAATTTAAAGTAACAAAAATCAACTTGGCTCGTCATACTAAAAACTAAAACCAGAAAAATTTGGAAACCATATTAACCATTGAGAATTTAAGTAAAAGATACGGCCGAATTCAGGCTTTGAAAAATGTATCTTTTCAAATACAAAAAGGTCGTGTTTATGGCATTCTAGGCCCAAACGGCAGCGGAAAATCGACTACATTAGGAATTGTATTGAATGTTGTTAATAAATCGTCTGGCAGTTATCGTTGGTTTGATGGCAATGTTGAAACTCATGACGCTCTGAAAAAAGTGGGCGCTATTATAGAAAGACCTAATTTCTATCCGTATATGACGGCTGAGCAAAATCTGAAATTGGTTTGCAAAATCAAAAATATCAATTATTCTAAAGTTAATGAAAAACTGGAATTAGTAGGTTTGATTGAAAGAAAAGACAGCAAGTTCAGTACTTTTTCTTTAGGAATGAAACAGCGTTTGGCTATTGCATCGGCGCTTTTAAACGATCCAGAAATTTTAATTCTAGACGAACCAACCAACGGATTAGATCCACAAGGAATTCATCAGATTCGCGATATCATCAAAAAAATTGCTTCGCAAGGAACTACTATTTTACTTGCTTCACATTTATTGGACGAGGTAGAAAAAGTATGCTCACAGGTAATTGTTTTAAGAAAAGGCGAAGTTTTATATTCGGGTTCTGTTGATGGAATGTCTTCAAATGAAGGCTTCTTTGAAGTGCAGTCAAATGATAATTTAGTTTTAAAATCTGCTTTGCAAGAACATCCTGCTGTAGATAGAATTTCTGAAGAAGACGGCAAAGTTCTGGTTTACCTAAAATCAGATCTATCGGCTTCAGACTTAAATCAGTTTTTGTTTTCTAAAAACATTGTTTTAAGCCATTTAGTAAAACGCAAAAACAGTTTGGAAGCACAATTTTTAGAATTAACCAAAAACGCCATCGCCCAAAAGAACTAAACCATGAAAAGACTTCTCTCTATAGAATTACAAAAAATCTGGATGAATAAAGCCAGTAAAATATTAACGCTAACTTACTTTATATTACTTTCTTTTATAGCTTTAATTGCTGTAATAAAATTTGACATAGGCCCATTCAAATTTCATTTGGCAGAAATGGGAATCTTTAATTTTCCGTTTATCTGGCATTTCAACACTTATGTTGCTGCTTGGCTAAAATTCTTTCTAGCCATTGTAATTGTTTCGATGATGGCCAATGAATATAGCTACGGGACTTTAAAACAAAACCTAATTGATGGTCTTAGCAAAAAAGAATTTATTCTATCTAAATTCTTAACGGTAGTTTTATTTGCATTTGTCTCTACTGTTTTTGTCTTTGTAATGAGTTTAATTCTAGGATTATGCTTTTCTTCTTATACAGAGTTTGGTATTATTTTTAGCGATTTAGATTATCTTTTGGCTTTTTTTGTAAAACTGACTGGATTCTTCTCATTCTGTTTATTTTTAGGAATTTTAGTAAAACGTTCTGCTTTTGCACTAGGTTTTCTTTTAGTTTGGAATATCATTGAGGCAATTATAAGAGGCACTTTAGCCTTTAAAATTTTCCCAAACAGCGATACTGACAAAAAAATTACGCAGTTTCTACCTTTAGAATCAATGTCAAATTTAATTGTAAATCCAGGCCCGAGATTATCTGTTGTTAAAAACATTGGCACGCAAATGGGAATTGAAACTGATGCTGACTTTAGCGTTGATTATTTCGCTGTTTTTATTGTTTTGATCTGGACTTTTCTATTTATTTATTTTTCTTACAAATTATTAAAAAATAGAGATTTGTAGTATATTTGTTACTATGAGTTTTTCAAGAGTTTTATTTCTAATTTTCATTTTGTGCTGTTTTTATAATAAAATTAGCGCACAGGCTATCTCCGTAAATCCTACTGTGACACCTGCGGATTTAATTCAGAATGTTCTAATAAATAGTTCTTGTATTGATACCGAAAGTGTAAATGCCTCAGGAAATCCAACTCCAAACCAGCAGAGCTATGGTTCTTTTACGGGAGGCGCTAATTTTCCATTTTCTAGTGGAATAGTTTTAAGCACTTCTCCTAGCAAAAAAGCAGAAGGACCCTATAATCAGCAACAATCCAAAGGCACAGAAGTGCCAGGGTGGAACGGTGATACTGATCTCAATCAAGCTTTAGGAATTAATAATAGTACGCAAGCAACAGTTTTAGAATTTGATTTTGTAGCATTGACCAACTCTATTAGCTTTAATTATATTTTTGCTTCAAATGAGTATCAACTTAATTTCCCTTGTATTTATTCGGACGGATTTGCTTTTTTGATTAAGGAAACTGGAAGCACTGAAAACTATAAAAACCTTGCAGTCTTACCCAATACCACTACAGCAGTTTCGGCAACAACAGTCCATCCAAAAATTGAAAACATGAATGGTGCGGGCGGAGAACCACTTATTGGCTGTTCTGCTGTTAATGAAAATTACTTTAATGGATATAATATTGCTTCAAGTCCAATTAATTATGCGGGTCAAACCGTAGTAATGAATGCCTCTACAAGTGTAATTCCCGGCAAAAAATACCATTTAAAATTGGTTGTTGCCGACGATGCTACCAGACAATATAATTCGGCAGTTTTTATTGAGGCAGGCAGTTTTGTAACGAAAATAAATTTTGGTGAAGATAGAACTGCGGCCAATAATAATCCAATATGTTTTGGCGAAAATTACGTTTTAGACACCAATATAAGCTCAACAGCTTACACTTTTAAATGGTTCAAAAAAGATGCTTCCAACAATTATGTTGAAATTCCAGGAGCAACATCCTCATCTTATGCTGTACAAACAACAGGCACGTATAAAGCTGAAGCGAATTTGAGCGGTACAACATGTATTTCTGTTGGAGAAATCACAATTGAGTTTACACCTCAAATTCAATCAACCAATACTTCTTTATTACAATGTGATGATGATGCAGACGGTTTCACCATTTTTGACCTGACCAAAGTTGCCAATATTATAAAAAACAACAATTCGCAAATTATCAATCAAGGATATTACGAAACTTTAGCCGATGCTCAGGCAAAAACGAATCCAATTTTAAATCCGCAGCGTTATACCAATAAAGCTCCGAATCAAATCGTTTTTGCTAGGATCGAAAACACTTTTGGCTGCAGTGCAATACCTCAAATCACACTAAATGTTTCTAATACTGTAATACCAGATCAAGCTCCAATTGCTAAATGTGACGAAGACGAAATACAAGACGGTTTATATCAATTTAATTTAGAACAAGAAGTAACTCCACAAATTTTAGCAGGTTTACCTTCTGGACTTGTAATTAATTACTTTCTGACAGCTTCTGATGCAATTACAGAAACAAATCAACTGCCAAATATTTTCAAAAATACTATACCAAACAGCCAAACTATCTATGCGCGTGCTGCTAATGGATCAAACTGTTATGACATAGCTCCTATCGAATTGATTGTACATACTTTTGATCCTCCTAATTTTGAAGATGAAACAAAATATCTTTGTAAAGGAGATGAGATAATATTAACTGTTGCCACTGGTTTTAGCAGCTACACTTGGTCTAATAATGGCGGTACAACAAATTCAATTCCTGTTAGTAGTGCTGGCGATTACTCTGTAACTGTAACAGATGCAAATGGATGTCCAAAAACTAAAAAATTCAAAGTAATTTTATCTGAACCAGCCACAATTACAGGAGCAAATGTAAAAGATTTCTCCGGAATAGATAATTCTGTAAAAATCCTATATACAGGAGTTGGAAATTATGAGTTTTCTCTTGACGGAACCACTTTTCAAGACGACCCAACTTTTACTCAGGTAACCCCTGGCATATACAATGCAATTGCTAAAGACAAAAATGGATGTGGCCCATCTAATTCTTTTAAAATATATGTTTTAGATTATCCACGTTTCTTTACTCCAAATGGAGACGGATACAATGATTTATGGGCAATTAAAAACATTGATCAAATGCCAGATTATACTATTTCTATTTTTGATCGTTATGGAAAATTATTAAACCAAATGAATCAAAACGGATCTGGTTGGAATGGAATTTTTAACGGAAGAGAAATGCCTTCAGATGATTATTGGTTCACCCTTCTTTTTGTTGACGGAAAAAATGTGAAAGGGCATTTTAGTTTAAAAAGATAACGTTTTTAAAATTCAAATACTGAAATTCCAAATTCAAAACTATACTATAAAAAAGAATCCCAAACTCCTTAATTGGAATTTGGGATTTTTTATATTGAAAATTAATCTAATTAGATTTTGTATCTCTTTCTATCTGTTTCGCTTAAGTAGATTTTTCTTAAACGTAAAGATTTTGGAGTAACTTCAACATACTCGTCTTTTTGGATATACTCTAAAGCTTCTTCTAATGAGAATTTGATAGCTGGAATAATTCTAGCTTTATCATCAGCTCCAGAAGAACGTACGTTAGAAAGTTTTTTCGTTTTAGTAACGTTAACAGTCATATCGTCGCTACGAGTATTTTCCCCAATTACTTGACCTTCATAGATATCCTCGTTAGGATCAACGAAGAATTTACCACGATCTTGTAATTTATCGATAGAGTAAGGAATTGCTTTTCCGTTTTCCATAGAGATTAATGAACCATTGTTACGTCCAGGAATTTCCCCTTTGTATGGTTCGTACCCGATGAAACGGTGTGCCATAATAGCCTCACCAGCAGTAGCAGTAAGCAATTGATTTCTTAAACCAATAATACCACGAGATGGAATGTTGAATTTAATAATCATACGCTCACCTTTACCTTCCATAGAAAGCATTTCACCTTTACGGATTGTTACGAATTCAACCGCTCTACCTGAAAGGTTTTCTGGCAAGTCGATTGTTAATTCCTCAATTGGCTCACATTTAACACCATCAACTTCTTTGATGATAACTTGTGGCTGACCAATTTGAAGCTCGTACCCTTCTCTTCTCATTGTTTCGATAAGAACAGATAAGTGAAGTACACCACGACCAAAAACCATGAATTTATCAGCAGAATCAGTTTCTCCAACTTTCATCGCTAAGTTTTTCTCAAGCTCTTTTGTTAATCTTTCACGAATATGTCTAGAAGTAACAAATTTACCTTCTTTACCAAAGAAAGGAGAATCGTTAATTGTAAACAACATAGACATTGTTGGCTCATCAATAGCAATTGTTTGTAAAGCTTCTGGATTTTCAAAATCAGCAATAGTATCACCAATTTCGAAACCTTCAATACCTACAACCGCACAAATATCTCCAGCAACAACTTCTTCTACTTTTCTACGGCCTAAACCTTCAAAAGTGTGTAATTCTTTAATTCTAGATTTGATGATTTTTCCATCTCTTTTTACCAAAGAAATTGGCATTCCTTCTTTTAAAGTACCTCTTTCAAGACGTCCGATAGCGATACGACCTGTAAATGAAGAAAAATCTAAAGATGTGATTAACATTTGTGGCGTTCCTTCAGAAACTTTAGGAGCTGGAACATTTGCAATAACCATGTCTAATAATGGCTCAATGTTTTCTGTTTGATTTTTCCAATCATCAGACATCCAGTTGTTCTTAGCAGAACCGTAAACAGCTGGGAAATCTAACTGCTCTTCAGTAGCACCTAATTCGAACATTAGGTCAAAAACTTTCTCATGAACTTCTTCAGGAGTACAGTTTTCTTTATCTACTTTATTGATTACAACGCATGGTTTCAAACCTAAGTCAATAGCTTTTTGCAGTACGAAACGCGTTTGTGGCATTGGCCCTTCAAAAGCATCTACTAGCAAACATACACCATCGGCCATGTTCAATACACGTTCTACTTCACCTCCAAAATCGGCGTGGCCAGGAGTGTCGATAATATTGATTTTTGTTCCTTTATATTGAACCGATACGTTTTTAGAAGTAATTGTAATACCTCTCTCACGCTCTAAATCATTATTATCTAAGATTAAATCACCTGTGTTTTCGTTCTCACGAAATAACTGACAGTGATACATAATTTTATCAACCAAAGTTGTTTTACCGTGATCGACGTGGGCAATAATTGCAATGTTTCTAATAGATTCCATCTGTGATTTTTAATGGGCGCAAAGGTACACTTTATTTTTTAAAAAAAAATGTTTCTATCATAGTTTGCGTATATACAATCAATTAGTTAATATAAATCATGAAAATATCGGTTTCAAAATGACATTAACATACGTTTAGTTATGGTTAAATTAACTATATTTGAGGTGATGAAAAGTAAAACTCTCCAAATTACTCTTATTTATACAATCATCTCGATAATTATGGCGGTCATATGTCATAAATTACTCACAACCTACTTTTCTTCTTCAGAATATCCATATTTATCTTTAATAAAAGACATTGTATTTATTCTAATCACAGTATTAGTTTTCAGTTTTATACTTTCAAAAAATGAAAAAAGAAACATAACCATCTTTGAAAAGTTAAACAAAACCAATGAAGAAATAAAAGAATCTAATGAGAAATATGACATTGTAGCGAAAGCGACAAGCGATACAATTTGGGATTGGAAAATTCAAGAGGACAGTATTAATTGGAACAAAGGAATTGAAGGTGTTTTTGGTTACGACCCAAAAGAAGTAGGCAAAACTTCTAAATGGTGGTTCGACAAAATTCACCCAGAAGACAGCATCCGAATGTCAATAAAGCTATATTCTTTTATAGAACAAAAAACGGAGAAATGGCAAGACCAATACCGCTTTAAATGTGCAGACGGATCGTACAAATATGTTCTGGATAGAGGCTTTTTATTAAAAGATGAAAATGGAAGAGCTATTAGAATGATTGGAGCTATTCAAGATATTACAAAACAAAAAGAAGAAGAACAGCGATTAAAACTTTTAGAAACCGTAATTACACAGTCTAAAGATTCTATTTTAATTACCGAAGCCAATTCTACTGAAAAAAAAATACCAAAAATAGTTTACGTCAACCCTGCATTTTCACAAATGTCAGGTTACCAATCAAATGAAATTATAGGGAAATCGCCGAACATTTTTAAAGGACCAAAATCAGATTCTGATGAATTAAAAAAACTTTTAAAAGCCATAAAAAATGAAGAGGAATGTCTAATTGAAACTATTACTTACACCAAAACTAAAGAAGAATACTGGGTACGTTTTTCTATGATTCCTATTTTTAACAACGAAGGAGTAATTTCTCACTGGATTTCTATACAGAGAGATATTACAGATGAGAAAAAACTTGAAACAGAAAAAGAACATCTTATTCGAGAATTAACTCAAAACAACAAGGACTTAAAACAGTTCTCTTATATTACATCGCATAATCTTAGAGCACCACTTTCAAACTTAATTGGGTTGTTAAATTTAATGGAAGATATTCCTATAGAAAATGAAGAACTTCAAGAAATAGTAGCTGGATTTACAAAATCGACACATTTATTAAATGAAACCATAAATGATTTAGTAAAAGTCATTATCATTAAAGACAACCCTTCAATGCAGAAAGAAGAAGTTTCCTTAAAGGAGGTTTTTGAAAATGTATTTAGCCAACTTTCGTTTCAAATTGAACTACACAAGCCTATAATCAAGCTTAAGTTCGACAAAGTCCCAGAACTTATTACAAACAAAGCTTATATTGAAAGTATTTTATTAAACCTTTTAACTAATTCTATAAAATACAAATCGGAAAACAGAAAACTAAAAATTTCCATAACCGCAGAACAAATAGAACATAGAACAATCTTGACCTTTAAAGATAACGGAATCGGAATTGACCTTGAAAGAAATCGCGACAAAGTATTTGGACTATATCAGAGATTCCACAATTATCCTGATAGCAAAGGACTAGGATTATATCTTGTAAAATCACAAGTAGAAACAATGGGAGGAACAATTTCTATCGATAGCGAAGTTAATAAAGGAACTACATTTACAATAACATTTAAAAATTAATTATTATGCTTGAGCAGATTTTATGCATCGATGATGACCCTATCACATTGATGCTATGCAAAAAAGTAATTTCAAAATCTTCATTTTCACATGAAGTTATTACAGCTCAAAACGGCGAAGAAGCTCTTCATCATTTCAATGTCTTAAAATACACAAAGGACAAAGCAAAAAAAAGACCTGAATTAATTTTTTTAGATTTAAATATGCCAATTATGAGCGGATGGGAGTTTTTGGATCATTTCACTTCTCCAGACTACAGAGAGTTCAACGCCGTTCCCGTAATCGTACTATCTTCTACTATTGACCCCGAAGATCTTGCCAAAGCAAAAAAATATCCCATTATAATAGATTTCCTTTCCAAACCTATTACACAGCCAATGCTGGAATATCTTAAGAAGAAAATTGATCTATAAAGTTTAAAATCCAAACATTTGATTTATATGAAACAATAAATATTACTTCAAAAAAACTGGATCCACCAAAATAAAGACTTTCATAAAGTAACACAAAAATTTGTTTTAATATAAAATTTTAAATCAAGAAGATACTGAAAAGCCGTTTTCAAAAATCAAACTTATAAGCACTACTTTATATTAAAATAAATTATACATTTTCAGCATTACTATTCTTCAAAAAAAAAAAAAAAAACTTAATCTATTATTTTTTTACCTAATTGAGCCATAGTATATTTCTATTCGGAAGTAAATTTGCCACCATTGATACAAAAAGCGTATACACAAAAACAAATTCAATCTTTAGAATCGTTTTTAATACAATTACCCAAAACGCATATTATAAATCAATTATAACAACCCTATGGAAACATATTTTTACTCTAATCCTGAAGAAATCTTTATTCCCGAAAGACTAACAAACATTGTAGATATCGGAGCAAACCCAATTGACGGTGACCCTCCTTACAAATCTATGCTACAATCCGGTCTATGTCATGTTTATGGATTTGAACCGCAACCGCATGCACTAGCTCAACTATTAAACACAAAAAGCGCAAAAGAAACTTACCTTTCTGATGCTGTAGGAGACGGTAACCAACATACATTAAACATCACCAGCGCAACAGGAATGGTTAGCCTGCTAAAACCTAACAAACGACAACTCGATTTGTTTGAAGGATTTTCAGAATGGGGAAGAATTATAAGGCAAGAAAAAATTCAAACAAAGCGCCTTGATGACATTGAAGCCATTAATCATATAGACTTACTTAAAATTGACATTCAAGGAGCTGAATTAATGGTATTTCAACACGGTAAAGAAAAATTAAAAGAAGCTGTATTTATTCAAACTGAAGTTTCCTTTGTAAACTTATACGAAAATCAGGCCTCATTTGGCGATATCGATTTAGAAATGCGCTTACAAGGCTTTATCCCTCATACATTTACAGCTATTAAAAATTGGCCAGTTAAAGCTTCATGGAATGAATATAAAGACAAACGTTTTAACCAATTATTAGAAGCCGATATTGTTTACATCAAAGATATCACTTATCCTGAAAATTTCACCAATAGTCAATTAATGCACCTGGCAATGATTGCTCATCATGTCTATAAATCATTTGACCTTGTAGCATGGGCAATTAGAGAACTGGAAAAACGCTCAACAATCAAAAACGGAACATATTATTTCAACCAGCAGCATTAAACAAAGTGGCTAAAAAAAGGGAGGGGCGCAAAGTAAACTTTTCTAAATTAAAAACTCCAAATCTAACATCTTTTATAAGCCTGAAAGAACTGGAATTTCTCGTTTTATTTGAAATCTCTTAAGATTTTGTTTTAACAAAAAAAAGTCCTCAAAGAGGACTTTTTATATATCTAGTAAATTGTTTTAATTACAATTTAGCAACATGTTTAGTTAATTTAGACTTCAAGTTAGAAGCTTTATTATCATGAATGATGTTCTTTTTAGCTAATTTATCAATCATAGAGATTACAGTTGATAATTTTGCAGTAGCATCAGCTTTATCAGTAGCTAATCTTAACGCTTTAATAGCATTACGAGTAGTTTTATGCTGATATCTGTTAAGAACTCTTCTTTTTTCGTTGCTTCTGATTCTTTTTAATGCTGACTTATGATTTGCCATTTTCTTTTAATTTTAGATGTAATAATTATTATAAATACTAGTTAAAAAAGAAAAACCTCCCACAATTGTTAGACAATCACTTTGGTTTTAACTAATAAAACAAAAACCGAGACACCAATTTTTGTTTTACAAAACTTATTTACAACTAATTTGTAGTCCGTAGGGGAATCGAACCCCTGTTACCAGGATGAAAACCTGGCGTCCTAACCCCTAGACGAACGGACCAATATTCTCCTAAGTTGGAAACTTTTCAATATGTAATATAACTTGTAGTCCGTGGGGGAATCGAACCCCCCTTACCAGGATGAAAACCTGGCGTCCTAACCGATAGACGAACGGACCGTGCTTCTGTATTGCGGATGCAAAGATACATCTATTTTTTATTTGCGCAACACCTAATGCAAAAAAATATATTTTTTTTTAATATGCCTTAGCAAAAAGCACTCTTTTAGACGATGGTTTCCCAGTAAACACACAGGTTCCCGCCTCTTCAACAGCATCTAAAGGGATGCAACGAATTGTCGCTTTTGTCAATTCTTTTATCTTCTCTTCTGTCTCAGCAGTTCCATCCCAATGAGCAGATAAAAAGCCACCTTTTCCTTCTAAAACTTCTTTAAATTCCTCAAAACTATTCACTTCCGTAATATGAGTATTACGATAATCTAATGCTTTAGTAAATAAGTCCGTTTGAATATGTTCTAAAAGATCATTAACATGTTCAACGATTTTTTCGCTAGCAACAACCTCTTTTGTCAAATTATCGCGTCTCGCGACTTCAAAAGTTCCGTTTTCTAAATCTTTTGGACCAACTGCAATTCGAACAGGAACCCCTTTCAATTCCCACTCCGCAAATTTAAATCCTGGTTTTTGAGTTGTTCTGTCATCAAATTTAACCGTGATTTTTAATTTTCTCAATTTAGCCGTCAAATCCTTAACAGCTTCTGTAATTTGAGCCAATTGTTCATCAGTCTTATATATAGGTACGATAACCACTTGAATTGGAGCCAAATTTGGAGGCAACACCAATCCTTGATCATCAGAATGCGTCATAATCAACGCTCCCATCAAACGAGTAGAAACCCCCCAAGAAGTACCCCAAACGTGTTCTTGTTTTCCTTCAGCATTAGCAAACTTAACATCAAAAGCTTTTGCAAAGTTTTGTCCCAAGAAGTGAGATGTACCAGCCTGCAAAGCTTTTCCGTCTTGCATTAATGCTTCAATACAATATGTTTCATCTGCACCAGCAAAACGTTCTGTTTCGGTTTTAAAACCTTTCACAACTGGAATTGCCATAAAGTTCTCAGCAAAATCAGCATAAACATTCATCATTTTTTCAGACTCTTCAATAGCTTCTGCTTTTGTAGCGTGAGCTGTATGCCCTTCTTGCCATAAAAACTCAGCAGTTCTTAAGAATAAACGCGTACGCATTTCCCATCGAACCACATTCGCCCATTGATTAATCAATAAAGGTAAATCTCTATAAGACTGAACCCATCCTTTATATGTAGACCAAATAATAGCTTCACTTGTTGGACGAACAATGAGCTCCTCTTCTAATCTTGCATTCGGATCAACCATTAATTTTCCCGGTCTTTCCTCGTCATTTTTCAATCTATAATGCGTTACAACCGCGCATTCTTTTGCAAATCCCTCAGCATTTTTCTCTTCAGCCTCAAACATGCTTTTCGGTACAAACAAAGGAAAATACGCATTTTGATGTCCAGTTTCTTTGAACATACGATCTAACTCAGCTTGCATTTTTTCCCAAATAGCATATCCGTATGGTTTTATTACCATACATCCTCTAACTCCTGAATTTTCAGCTAGATCTGCTTTTACAACCAGTTCGTTATACCATTTTGAATAATCTTCTGATCTTGTAGTGAGGTTCTTGCTCATATTATATCTTTTGGCACAAATTTTGTTTTAATAATTTTAACTAAATAGTTTGACAAAACTAACTAATTTTGTAATGTGCAACAATAAAAAACACCACAGATATGAAAACTTACCTTTCACTCCGCCAAAACTCTAATCATTTTTACTTAATTGGATTACTGAGTTTATTGCTAGCATCGTGTGGTTCTTACCAAAATTCCTCTTATTATGATAATGATGGAGTTTATGGTGGTTCATCTGTTAAATATGTAGCAAATGGAACAAACAACCAATACAAGGAATATTTCAGATCACTGCAAGACGATAATCAACCAACTGAAATATTTACTGACGTTGACAATTATACTAATTATTCTGATAGCACTCAAACAGCATCTGTAGCATATCCCGCATGGGGAAGCAGCAGTTCTGATGTTTCTGTAAACTTCTACACTACCCCAACATGGTCATTCGGATTTGGATGGGGCTATCCTTATTATGGTTACGGCTATTACGGATGGGGTTATCCTTATTATGGATGGGGATATCCAGGATGGGGCTACCCTGGCTGGGGTTATCCGGGATACCCATACTATGGCTACGGATATAACTATTCTTACAACTACGGAAGAAGAGGCTCTGCAGCTTATTATGGAGATAGAAACTATGCTTACAACAGAAATTACAGTACTAATAGAGGATATACAACAAATAGAAACTACACTACTAATAGAGGCGACTATACTACCAATAGAGGAAATTACACAACAAACAGAAATTATACCACAAACAGATCTAACAGCTATACTGACTTTAGAAGAACCTCTACTTTAAACAGAGGAACTACTAGCCCTACATTCACCAATAGAGGAAATTACAACAACGGTTCCAATTACAACTATAGCAACAGAAGATCTTATAACAATAGCGGAAATACCACAACAAACAGAACCTACACACCTAGCAACAACAGTAGTTCACCTAGAAGCTACACACCTAGCAATAGCGGATCTTCAAGAAGCTATGCTCCTAGTGGCGGTGGTGGCGGATCTAGATCATACAGCGGCGGTGGCGGCGGTGGCGGAATGAGATCTGGCGGCGGTGGCGGAGGAAGAAGATAATTTTCCTCAGCACACTTAATTCAAACTAAAACTCATCAAAATGAAAAAAATACTTTTCCTATTTATAACAGGACTAACTGTTAGCGCGTCATATTCGCAAGAAGTTTCAGATGCTTTGCGTTATTCTCAAGAAAACCTTACTGGAACTGCACGTTATAGAGCCATGAGTGGTGCTTTTGGAGCGGTTGGAGGAGACATATCTGCTTTAAGCGTTAACCCTGCCGGATCTGCCATTTTTAACAGCAATCAAGTTGGAGTATCTTTTAGCAATCAGAATATTAAAAACAATTCTAATTACAACGGAACTCAAACATCAGATAAAGAAAACTCTTTTATCTTAAACCAAGCAGGAGGTGTTTTTGTTTTTAAAAACCACAATCCAAATGTTGGTTGGAATAAAATTTCAATTGGTGCAACTTACGAAAACACAAATAATTTCAATAATGAAGTTTTTTCTGCTGGAAACAATTCCTCCCATTCGGTTGACGCTTATTTCCTAGATTATGCAAATTACAGTAATGGAGGCTCACCAGTTCCACATCAACTTGTCAATACCCTACCTAACGAAACCATAACTGACTTATATCAAGATCTAGGGTCTAATTTCCCAAATGGACAATATCCTAATCTAAGTGGGTTTTCTGCGCAACAAGCATTATTAGGATATCAAGGATATATTATAAACATCGACAACGTAAATAATCCTAACAGTCCTTATTCAACAAACGTTCCAAAAGGCAATAACACCAACTATTACCAGACTAACGACATTTACTCAAGAGGATATAATAGTAAAGTAAGCTTCAATATCGCAACATCTTATAAAGATCGACTATATTTAGGAGCAAATTTAAATGTTCATGTCACAGATTATAGAAGATCAACAAGTTTTTACGAAACCAATAATGGTACGCTCACACCAAATGAAACAATATCAAGCATAAGATTCAATAATGATTTATACACTTATGGCAACGGATTTTCTTTCCAGCTTGGAGCAATAGGAAAAGTAACTGACAATTTTAGACTTGGGATAGCATACGAATCTAATACTTGGTATGAATTGTATGATGAGCTCTCACAAAGTTTATACACAACGAGACAAGCTGCAGGTGGACCAATTATCAATGCCAATGTAAATCCCAATGTTGTAAACGTATATGAATCTTATACTTTACAGACACCTGACAAATGGACTTTTAGCGCTGCATACGTTTTTGGAAAATCTGGTTTATTAAGCATTGATTACGGCATTAGAAACTATGGAAACGCTAAATTCAAACCAGGCAATGCCGGTTTTGGCGGCATTAACAATGAGATAGACAATAGTCTAACGAGTACTGGAGAACTTCGTATTGGTGCTGAATATAAAATCAAACAATTGAGCCTAAGAGGCGGATACCGTTATGAAGGAAGTCCTTATAAAAACGGAATTACAGTTGGTGAATTAAACAGTTATTCTGCTGGTTTAGGTTATAATTTCGGGTCTACAAAGTTGGATTTAGCTTACTCTTACCTGGAAAGAGAGTCAAATCAAGGTTTTTTTACAAGAGGATTCACAGATGGAGCTAACATCACTTCGAAATTAAACAATGTTACTATGACTTTATTATTTGAATTGTAATTAGAAATCAAAATAGATGATTGAAATTTCCGTCAGGTTTTTCCTTGGCGGATTTTTTTTATCCTTTCAAAAAAACTTTATTTTAAATTCAAATCAAGGAATACAAACAATAAGAAGCTCCAGCTTCATAAAAAACAGCTAAAACAAACTGCAAACTATCGTAGTTTGAATAAAAAAAGTGTAATTTTGCACTCCAATTTATAAAAGTATGAGAACCAAGTCTTTAAAAAAGAACAAAATTAACGTAATCACTCTTGGGTGTTCAAAAAATGTTTATGATAGTGAAGTCCTAATGGGACAGCTTCGCGCAAATGGAAAAGAAGTTGAACATGAAGCTCCTGCAGAAAAAGAAGGAAACATTATTGTAATTAATACTTGCGGATTTATTGATAATGCAAAAGCAGAATCAGTAAATATGATTTTGGAATATGCAGATAAAAAAGACAAAGGACTTGTTGACAAAGTTTTTGTAACAGGATGTTTGTCTGAACGTTATAGACCAGATTTAGAAAAAGAAATTCCGAATGTTGACCAATATTTTGGAACTACAGAATTACCTCAACTGTTAAAAGCTCTTGGTGCCGATTATAAACACGAATTACTTGGAGAACGTTTAACTACAACTCCAAAAAATTACGCTTATTTGAAAATCGCTGAAGGATGTGACAGACCTTGCAGTTTTTGTGCAATTCCGTTAATGAGAGGTTCTCACATTTCTCAGCCAATTGAAAAATTAGTTAAAGAAGCTCAAGGCTTAGCAAAAAATGGAGTTAAAGAATTAATTTTAATTGCTCAAGACTTAACTTATTACGGTCTTGATCTTTATAAAAAAAGAAATCTTGCAGAATTACTAGAAGCTTTAGTAAAAGTAGAAGGAATTGAGTGGATTCGTTTACACTATGCCTTCCCTACTGGTTTCCCTATGGATGTTTTGGAAGTAATGAAGCGCGAACCTAAAATCTGTAATTATATTGACATTCCGTTACAGCATATTTCTGATTCAATTTTGAAATCAATGCGACGTGGTACAACTCAGGCAAAAACAACTCAATTATTAAAAGATTTCCGCGCTGCAGTTCCTGGAATGGCAATTAGAACTACTCTTATTGTTGGTTATCCTGGAGAAACTCAAGAAGATTTTGAAATTTTGAAAGATTTTGTTCAAGAGATGAAATTTGACCGAATGGGGTGTTTTGCTTATTCTCATGAAGAAAATACTCATGCATATTTATTAGAAGACGACGTTCCAGATGATGTAAAACAAGCTAGAGCAAACGAAATTATGGAATTGCAATCTCAAATTTCTTGGGATTTGAATCAAGAAAAAGTCGGCAAAGTATTTAAATGCATCATTGACAGAAAAGAAGGCGCTCATTTTGTGGGACGTACAGAGTTTGACAGTCCTGATGTTGACAATGAAGTTCTAATTGATGCTTCTAAACATTATGTAAAAACAGGAGAATTTGTTAATATCAAGATAATTGAAGCAACAGAATTTGATTTATACGGGGAACCTGCTTAAATTTACGCTGAACAATTGTTAATCACAGATAAAAATACTTTTATGAAACCTTTTCAAACTTTATTTATTTTAGTTTTTGGCTTATTTACCTTTACTGTTTCTGCTCAATATGGAGGAGGGTACAATAATGGCTACGGTAACGGTTATGGCAATGGTTACGGAAGAGGAGGCGGAATGGGTATGGACAGAAGCATGATGGCTGGACAACAGCAGGGTTCTCAAAGCAAACCTAAAGAAACTCCGCCTGAAGAAACTGCAGGAATGATTGTAGAACAAATGAAACCGCAAGTAAATCTAGATGAATTGCAAGCGATTGCTATTACAAATGTTTTAGCAGAGAGCATACGAGAACAAGGTATTTTGCTAAAAAATGAAAGCAGCAACCAAGATCAAAAAATTGAACAAATAAAAGCTTTACGCGAAAGTACTGATAAAAAAATTACTTCTTTTTTAAATCCTGATCAAGTTGAAAAGTACAAAACTTTTATGGACACTTTAAAAGAAGTAAAAAAGACCAAATCAAAAAAGAAAAAAGATAAAGATTCTAAAGAAGATTCAAAAGAAGTAAAAGAGACACCAGATACGAAAATATCAGAATAATCGTTATTAACTTAAAAACAACGAATTATGACAAAAAAACTTTTTTGTTATCTGATTTTAGCTGTCATTGTCAGTGCTTGTTCTACAAATCCGTACAAGAATACTGAAAAAGCTTATGATCAGCAGCTAAAAAATTTGGAAAACCAGATTACAAGTAAAGAAGCCAAACCAATTCCGGCAGTTTCACCTGTTGTTATTGATACTTCTTATGCGCAGCAACTGAGAATTGTAAAAGATACTTTATCTAAAACAACCTCGACTTATTTGCAAAACGGAATTAATACGGAGTGGATTGGTACTGTAAATTTCAATTTAAGAAAGCCGAGTTTTGTTATTATCCACCATACTGCGCAAGATTCTTTGCAGCAGACGATAAATACTTTTACTAAAACTAAGACTCAAGTAAGCGCTCACTACATCATTTCTGAAAACGGAAAAGTGGTTCAAATGCTTAATGATTATTTAAGAGCTTGGCATGCTGGAAATTCAACTTGGGGAAAAGTAACCGATTTAAACTCTTGTTCTATCGGAATTGAGTTAGACAATAACGGATTTAGGCCTTTTACGGAAGCACAAATTAGCAGTTTGGTTGCTTTATTAACTAAGCTAAAAAAAGATTATAATATTCCGACACAAAACTTTTTAGGTCACGCAGATATTGCTCCTGGAAGAAAACAAGATCCAAGCGCTTTATTTCCATGGAAAACTTTAGCCGAAAAAGGTTTTGGAATTTGGCAAGACGAAGTTTTAGAACCTGCACCGTTTGATTTTAAGATTGAACCTGCATTAAGAATAATAGGTTACAACACCAAAAACTTGACCGCAGCCATTCAAGCTTTTAAACTACATTATATTCAAACTGATGCAACTTCAGTTTTAGATAGAAAAACAATAGATACTATTTATTCTATTTATAAAAAACAAGTTCAATAAATAAAAACTAATTTTAAAATACACTAACGCATTTCTAGGTTTTAGAAATGCGTTTTTTTTATTCAATGCATAAAAACCATTTCTGCAATTGATAGTTTGCACAGGCGAAAAGACGCACTGCGGTGCGCTTCTACAGCATTACAAATAAAAAACAATACATTCTCCTAATCCAACTCATAACTCATAACTCATAACCCATAACTCATAACTCACTAAAAAATAAAAAAGCTGCCAAAACATTAGTATGTTTCGACAGCTCCAAAAAAAAAAAAAATATCAATCTTTATCTCTAGAAAGAGTATGTTGTTGCAATTAAGGCATAGAAGCTTCCTCCTGTTGGCAATGCATCTTTATCTAAAAATATATCTTCAGACGCTGCGTCGTATCTTAACTCAGGAATTATAGTCAATTTTCCAACTTTGTAATTTAGAGAAACTGTATTAGCAAATACACTTGATCCTGATAAAGTTCCTAAACTTGGCGCTGCATCTTTGGCATCAAAATATTCCATTCTGTAAGCCAAAAGCAACGCAGGGTTGAAAGTATAATTAGCATATCCTACCAAAGAAAACCAATCTCCATCTAAATTACTATCAAAATCATTTGTTGTTTTAGCATAAGTCGCATTTAACCCAAGTGCAAAACTATCACTAATTGTCTTAGATGCTGTCAAATCAAACTGTGTTTTATTTTCATCTGAAACTGGAATTGTACTTCCCGGTATCGGGTTAGTACTTCCTGTTGTAAAATTCAAATAAGCACTTCCTGTATCACCTATATATCCTACTTGTCCAATGAACGTTTTTTGATACGAACCTGCATCCATAGCCGATTTAAAATCCGTTGGGTTGGTTAATCCTAACATAGCTGTAAATTTACCAGAAGTATACTGTGCTTTAACCCCAGTATTAAAAAACGGCCCGTAAGAAAACGCATAAGACATACTATAGTTTTTGTTATCTACCGCGTCTAATACCTCATATCCTATATGAGTTCCGAAACTACCTGCTACTACTTTAAATTCATCGGTTAAATTGTATGTAAAGAATAATTGTTTAATCATAAATTTTGCACTTGCATCTTTATCTGGTGTTTCGTTATATGAAAATTCTGCTGCTCTTTTTCCGAAACCTAAGTCTACAAAAACTGAAGCTTTTCCAAAAGTATGACCCGCTTCTATCGACGCCATTCCTAATTCGAATGAATTCTGTGAGTTGGTAAAGCTCGTTAATCCATTCATTTGTTTTGAAAAATCATATTTATAGTACGCATCTGCAGAACCTCCCCATGTGGTTGCTGGAGGAGTGGCTGCTTCTTCTTCTTGGGCAAAGGCAAAAGAACTTGTTAACATCGCGGCTAAAATGTGAAATGCTTTTTTCATGTTTTAAATTGGTTTTTAGTTATTAATTGATTCTGGTTAGTTAATCTTTTATATATCTATTTAATAGTATAAGTCATTTCTAAAACCTTTCATGCGCCTTCAAATCATCATCATTTTCATTAGCGAATTTATTAACTTTTGTATGAGTAGAATAATTCAAAACGGCTTTTTTGACGTTTTGAACAAAGAATTACGGATTACAAAAATTAAATCGACAATAATCGTGATTTAATATTTATCGATAATCGTTTTTGAAAATTCAACAACATAATTTTACCATTTTACACATTTTAAACAAGGGTTAAAGTAAAAATTACTACAAAAATTAGAACAAAAAAGACACAAAACCACTAAAAACAAAAATACACCCCCTAAAAAAATAGGGTATTGAATAATTTAAAAACAAAACAACAACATCAATCATTTATAAAACATTAAAATAAAAGAACAGTTTTATCAAAACAAAATTCTTACAAATTAATCCCTTACAAAACATCTTCCATTAAGACATAGAAGACACTTTTAATAGTCGGAAAAAAAGTAAAAATTCAAAAAAAAAGCCCGTTCATTTAACTGAACGGGCTTTTGTAAAAATGACCTCAATTGACTTACTCTTCTTTATTATATTTTCTTAAATATTCACGGACTTTAATTCCAGAATCTTTCAAGTCTTCATCTTTCCATTTTCCATCAGATTTAGCCGATTTTTTTAAAATAGAGCAAGTTTCGTCTTTATCGGATACAGACCAAGTAATCCAGCTCAGTTTTTTAGACTCCATCCAGTCTATATATTCTTGCCAAGCTTTATAATTTAGAGGGCCATCTCCAGAAGCTTCCATTCCAGCAGATTCAGAAATAAAAACTGGCAAGCCTCTCTTGATAGCCAGATCTGTTCTATTTCTCAGTTCTTTGCCATGCGTTGCTGCATAAAAATGCATGGTATACATTATATTGGTATAATCTCTTATTGGATCTTCGGCCGGAAGATCAATATCCTGATCCCAATGCGGGCAACCGACTAGAATAATATTATTAGGATCATTTTCGCGAATGACACGAATTACTTCTTCTGCATAATTTTTCACTTCCCACCAAGTTTCATAATCAGGCTCGTTAAATACTTCATATATAATATTAGGATACTTGGCATACTTTTTTGACATCTCTGCAAAAAACTGTTTGGCTTCTTTCAAATTTATATTATGACTATGCCAATCTATAATTACGTATATATCCTCTTTTATTGCTCCTTTAATAACGGCTTCTATTTTCTCTTTAGAAAATTCCGGATCATTAATATAAGAATGATCTCCAAGCTCGATTCCCATTGCGGCACGAACTACATTGCAATTAAAATCCTTTTTTAACCAGCTTACTGCTTTTTCATTATAAAATCGCGGCCACATGCTATGCCATCCAAAACTCAGTCCGCGGAGCACAACTGGATTATTTTCTTTATCTACAAGCTGTGTTCCAAGAACACTTAACTGCCCATGCTTTTTTACAAATTGTGCTTTTGAAACATTTATAAACAGCAAAAGCAAAAAGGTGGCATACCAAAACTTTGATTTCATAATGTATTGTTTTAAGGGATTAGTTTTAAAGTAACAACATCATGCGAAGCTATTTCAGCCGTAAAAGCTTTTTTTGTATTTCCGATTTCCTTGTTTTTCCAAAGATCTTTTATTTTGAAAACGGTTTTACTAAAATCAGCTTCATATCCAAAATCAGCATCTTTGATGTTGTTTTTTTTCCAATCAAAATTGATTTTTTTTGAAGTTTCGGTTCTGTTGACAAAGCTTACTGCCCAAGCTCCATCTGAAAGTGGTTTTACCCATACTTCTACTCCATCTAAAATAGCATATTTAAATCCTTGGATTCCAAGTTTATCTTGATTAACAGCTAAAAGTTCTTTATTCGTTAAAATTGCCAAAGTCTCTTTTGACATTTTTCTGTAATCATTTCCAGTAAAAAGAGGCGACGAAAGCATGCACCACATTGCAAAATGGGTTTTGTCTTCGATATCGTTCATCTCATTTCCAACTTCCATCATATCAAAATCATTCCAATGATCGGGCCCTGAATATTTACGAATATCTTTTCTCATATCGGCGATTTTCATGAATCCCCAAGAAGACCAATTTTCTGGATGTTTGAATTCGCAGTCAAAACATGGATATATATCTCCCGATATTCTCCAAAGATTTCCGATTGGCTTTCCCCATTCCCACGGCTGATTGTCTCCCCATTCACAAAGACTGAAAACAATTGGCCTTCCAGCAGTTTTTAGGGCATTGCTCATTGTTGTATAAGCTTCTTTTGCCGTAATTCCTTCTGTATTGCACCAATCATACTTTAGGAAGTCAATTCCAAGTTTTGCATAAAATCTGGCATCCTGATATTCGTAACCTCTTGTTCCAGGATAACCTGCACAGGTTTTTGTTCCCGCACAATTGTACAAGCCAAATTTCAGCCCTTTACTATGCACATAATCTATAAGCGCTTTCATTCCGTTTGGGAATTTTTCTGGATCTGGCACTAAATCACCATTTGCATCACGCTCGTGTGTCATCCAACCATCATCTAAAACAATATAATTGTAGCCTGCAGCCGCTAAACCCGAAGAAACCATAATATCTGCGGTTTCTTTTACCAATTTTTCGTCAATATTGGTTGCAAAGGTATTCCACGAATTCCATCCCATTGGAGGTGTCATTGCCAATCCTTCAAATTTTCCAGCTTGTTGCTTATGTGTGTTGCCTTGACTGAAAACAAAACTTGTTATGCTAAAAGCAAACAGTAAAATGACTTTTTTCATTTTTTTTCTAATTTAAAAATATTTTAAAAAAATGTTCCCCAATTTTTCAATCAGGGAACATTTTTAAACTAACTAAAACAAACTATTTTACAAAAATCCTATATCATCATAGTAGATCGTATTTCCTGGAGTAATTGAAATCCCTGAGTATTCTTTTATGAACACATTATTAAATGTAGCTCCCACTTTATCCAGTTTCAAATCTGACATCGGAATTGAAATGTTATTCCATTGTCCTGCAACCAGCTGAACAGTAGTTCCTAAAGCATCATCGTCATTTGCTTTACTATGTATACTAATTAATATTTTAGTACTTTCAGTCGCGTATACCGATATTTTAAGGAATTGATAATCGGCAGTATTCAGAGTTTCTTTAAACCCGATATAAAAACCAGACCAAGCCCCTGTTACTTTCTTAATAGAATGAGTGCCTCGACTTACATTTTCAGTATTCATCATATCAAAACTACCTCCCCAATCCCACTGGTAACTAATTTTTGATGTATCATCTGCATAAAGCAAATATTTAAGACCAATACTACTTGGAGCAGATACGCCAAAATCAGTCTCAACAACAATAAGAGCATATGAATCAAAATCGTTTGGAACAGTTACTTTAATTTCTGTTTTAGAAACTGCAGTAAATGTAGCTGACGTAGCACCAAACTTAACGTCTTTAACTTTTACAAAATTTTGACCTGTAATTGTAATAACATCTCCTGGAGATGCTAATACTTGAGATAGTCCGGTAATTACTGGAGCTGGAGGGCTTAATTCAATTACATTGCTTAAAACATTCACAAAACCATTTGTTCCGTAATAATCTAATCCTGGCGCCGCTTTATCAGATCCATTAACTTTTAATACATTATTGGCTACATTGATATTCAATAAATACAAATCAGGATTTTCTGCATTTGCCATTGTAGCGTAATCTCCCGTTTCTAAATAATCCGCTTGTACCCCATCGAGTTTAGCAACTCTTTTTTTAACACCTTTAATAACATGACTTAAAACAAGTTGTTTCAAATCTGCAACAGGAACCAATGTAACATCAGGATAACCTAAATCATTAACATAGCCGTTAGATACTAAATAAGCATCGAAAGTAGCATCATTGGGAACAAAATAGGTATAATCATCCATTGTATTCAATGTTGATTCCAAACCCGCTAATTCTATTGCTTTTGCAAATATTGTTAAGTTACTATTCTGCTTAAGCAGCCCGTATGCAGTATTATATTTTTGTTCGGCTCCTCCAACTTCAGGGATAGCATCATCACAGGAAGAAACCAACCCAATCAAAAACATGCAAATCGCTATGTTTTTTAGTTTATATATTATTCTCATATATTTTCTTTTTATATTTTATTAAAAGAATCTTTTATAAGTGCTATGGACTTTATAAAATCTTATTTACTATTTTAATATCAGACCTAGATCATCTATATAAATTACATTTCCGCCAGCTTTACCTCCCATTTCCTGTAGAGTAAATTCTTTTAATTCAGTCGGATCCCCTAGTGCACTAAATGGAATTTCTACATAAGTCCAAGTTGACCCAAAGTCATAAACTGGTTTAATTTTATCACTACCATTAAGAATTATCCCTATTTTACCTGGGTTTTGTCCTTTAAGCCTCACTCTAAACCCTTTGTATTTAGAAATATCAAATTTCGAATTATCAATACCAATGTATAACCCATTCCATTGGTTTGGTCCCCAAGAAATACATTTGCTACCCTGAGCAACATCTTTATCATAAGCTTTATCATAAGGATTGGTTCCATCCCATAAACCATTATAATTAGATAAAGATGTGAATGCATCATCATAAATAGCAGAACCAAAAGACTGGCTGGCAACAGTTGTACCCGAGACATTAGTGATAGATAAACTTTTATACTGAATATTATCTGGGACTTTAACTTTAATTTCTGTCAATGTTGATGAAATCGGTTCAACAGCAGTTTCGCCAAAATTTACAACAGGACGTAAAAAATATTCTCCTGTAATTGTGATTATATCTCCAGGATTAGGATTAATTGGAAATCCTGTAATATTTGGACTTGGCGGCCTAATGGCTACTTTATAGTTTAAGGTACCTATATTAGTAACAATCTTCATTTCATCCATTTCGTTGTAATAAGGAGTCTTTTGATCCACTAAAACCACAATAGCATTATCTGTTACAAATGTTGGATTAAAATAAGATTCCAATCCATTAAATGAAATTGATCTTAATGTAGCAAAACCAGATCCTCTGATGATATAATAATTTCCTGCATTAATAACCTCTGTAGGAACATCCACTTCTCTATCTCCGTCAACCAAAGGATCGTCAACAACAGACCTGCTGATACCTGTTACTTCAAGCTTTCCGGAAGAACTTGCCGAATCATCATTTGAACAGGAAGCTAACAGTAAAATTGAAATCGAAGCCAGAAAATACAACTTCAATACTATTCTATTTTTTATATTTTTCATAGTGATTTACTTTTAAAAAATTATTTGAAAGTGTAAGGAACTGGTGCCTCTTTCAATTTTGGATTTTTTCTAACTTCGATATCTGGTTTTGGATAAATAAAATCAGTTGGCGTTGGCGTGTAATGTATTACTCCCTGAGAATCGAAACCTCTATCTTGCTGAGAAATTATATTGATCGCTTCCTGACGTGGCAGTCTTCCTAAATCGAACCAAAATTCTCCTTCAAAAGCAAATTCAACTCTACGCTCATGAAATAAAGCTGTTTTTGTTAAAGGCACATTACTATCTAGAATACCCAAACCTGCTCTCGCTCTCACTTTATTATAGGATTCTTTCGCTGCGGCATTACTAGTTTCATCTGCTCCCGCCATAATTGCTTCGGCATGAATTAATAAAAGATCGGCATAACGCATAATATAATTACAGTTATTCATTCCTCCCCATCCGTCAGCTGGCCCAGTCTCACTAGTAACTTGCCCTACCACATATTTCTTAACAGCTGCTCCTGTATTGGCTAATGCATCAGGATATTTGGTTTTATCCATAACAAAACCTACAACACCATCTCCTTTAATGTTAGGATAAGAATCTCCATAGATCATAAAAGATTCTTTTCTTCTTAAATCTCCAACTTCAAAAGCATCTTGAACATCATTACTTGGCACATAAGTAGCACCGTACGAAGCATTATCATTCAAAATATCCAAACCGTATTGAATATTAGAGAAATTTCCTCCTCCATAAGTATTTATAGCACCCGACCATTGCCAAGAATAAATAGATTCTTCATTATTGTTTTTACTTGTCAAAAACAAATCTGCAAAATTTGGCAGTAATCCAAACTCTCCTGAGTTAATCACTTTTTCAGCCATTAATTTAGAATCCGCATATTTCTTCTCATATAAATATACTTTGGCCAAAAATGCTTCAGCAGAACCTTGAGTTACAAAAATGTTTTCTCCACCAGGAGTTCTAGATCTAATTTTTGATTTTAGATTTGCAGCAGCAAATTTCAAATCGTTTTCAATAAAGGTATAAACGTCTTCAATTCTATTTGTGTTTACCATTGGATCTTTTGCTAAAGCCAAATTATCTTCAATAATAGGCACTGGACCATACAAACGAACCAAATAAAAATAGGCTATCGCTCTAAAAAAATGCGATTCTGCAATAGTATTCTTAATTACAGCCTTGTTCACTTCTGCAGTGGCATTTTTTTCAATATTGTTAATTAAGTTATTCGATTGTGCTATGATTGCAAAACAAGCTCTCCATGGATCTAACAATATTGGACTATCAGAAGTCAATTTAAACTGAATCAGCTCTGGGCCATCAGCATAAGCCAAGCAATTTCCTGAAGATAACTCTGCCAATGCGTAAAAATTCTTAGTATAATAAGGAGCCCACATTGCACCATACATACCATAAGTAGTTCTTGCTACTTGCTCATCAGTATTATAGAACTGGTCACTGCTGTAACTATCTTCAGATGGGCGATCCAAGAAATCTTCGCTGCAAGAAGTAGTTGCCAAACCTAGCGTTAAGAATAAAACTAAGGTCTTTATATTGATATATTTTTTCATAAGAGTAGTAATTAAAATTCTAAATTCAATCCAAAAGTAAAACTACGATTGGTTGGGTAACGCCCTGAATCAATGCCTGACAATAATGGATCTTGGTTGTAAGATCCGATTTCTGGATCATAACCTGTGTATTTAGTAAATGTGTAAAGATTTTGAATACCGAAGTAGAATCTTAATTTACTGATACCAGCTTTTGAAATCACATCAGAAGGCAGATTATAACCTAAAGTTACTTGCTGAATTCTTAAGTATGAAGCATCTTCCACATAACGATCTGATATTGCAATATTTGGATGTCCGTCTCCTCCATCAGGTCTTGGATATTTTGCATCAGTATTTTCTGGTGTCCAAAAATCTGCAGCTTCTGCCAATTGATTTTCATACAAACGTTGGTTTTTAGTACCTGCACGTCTTGTTAAATTCATTGCTTTATTGCCATAAGATCCCTGCAAAAAGACCCCTAAATCAATATTCTTATATTTAAATGTATTATTAAATCCGTAAGTAAATTTTGGTGCCGGATTACCGATATAGGTTAAGTCCTTATCGTCAATCAAACCATCTTTGTTCTGATCTACATACTCCACATCTCCCAATTGGCTTTTTACTGCTTTATTTCCTGTAAAAGGAATTGGAGCATTTGCCAATTGTTCATTTGTTCTAATAATACCAACCGTCTCATATCCGTAAAATTGTCCCACTGGCTGGCCAACTACAGTTTTAGTTACTGCTTTAGTCGTATAATCATTAAGCATTACGTCTTTTGTCAAATCAAAATTATCTTGCAAGCTCAACAACTTATTTTTATTCGTAGAGAAAATTACTTTTGAGTTCCATGAAAAATCCTTTCCAAACTTTTCATTATAATCTAAAGTCATCTCGAAACCTTGGTTTCTTAAACTTCCTAAATTTACGCTTGGCGCTCCTAAACCTCCTTGATAAGCATCTGTACCTGTAACGTAGTACGGCAATGGCAACACAAATAAAAATCCTTCAGATTCTTTTTTGTACACATCAAATGTTGCTTGAAGTTTTGAATTGAATAATGTAAAATCTAAACCAAAGTTGGTTTGTTTAGAAGTTTCCCATGTTAAATCTGGATTTGCGATATTATTCACTGTAAAGAAGTTACCCATTGCCGATTTTATTGCACGAACAGTACTCATATAACCACCTCCGCCAATATTCTGGTTTCCAGTCTCACCATATCCACCTCTAAACTTAATATTATCTATGTATTGTTTAGTTCCTTCCATAAACTTTTCGTTTGAAAGTTTCCAATAACCAGAAACCGAAGGAAAGTAACCCCATTTTTCACCAGGACCAAAATTAGAACTTCCATCAGCTCTCATTGTTGCCTGTAAACCATATCGGTTATCGTAATCGTAGTTAAAAGATCCGAAGAAAGAGTATAAAGCAGAGCTTCCTTTATATTCTGAAGCAGTAATTGAATCAGGATCTCCTAAACTAATAGAATGAATATCGTTACTTAACAATCCTGAAACAGATTGCGAATTACCGAACCAATGACTATCATTTGCCTCTTGACCAGCTAAAACATTAAAATGATGGTTACCAGCATCTGCTTTATAAGTTAAAACGTTTTTAATGTTAAGTCCATACCAATTATTTGCTCTTTCTGTTAGCATGTTGGTTTCTCTAACTGCTGAGCCCCATTTATAAGTAGGCTGAAAACCTTCAAAATTGTCTATATTAGTAGATCCTCCAAAGTCAAAACGATACTCAAGTCCTTTTGCTATTCTAAAATTGGCATAAAAATTTCCTATAAAGTTCTTCTTAATCAACTTATTGGTGTTCATCAAAGCCGAAGCTACCGGATTGATCCAAACACCTATTGATCCATCAGCAGGCGGACCAGAATAATTGCCATTTGTATCTTTTACAGCTACATCTGGAGTAGATAAAATCGAAGTACTGATAATACCATTGCTCGCGCCATTGATTGTAATATCTTCATTTGTTACACCTGCTCCAACAGACACCCCAACAGTCAACCAATCTTTTAACTTACTGTCAACATTTGTTTTGAAACTATATCTTTTGAAACCAGAACCAATAACAATACCTTCCTGATTGGTATAACCTCCTGAAATGTAATAGTTAGTACCGTCTTTTGAACCTGAAAACGAAACTTGATAATTGTTCATTATGGCCGTTTTATAAATCTCATCTTGCCAGTTTGTTCCTTTACCCAAAACAGATGGAACAGCAAATTCATCTCTCGGCGCCACACCGTAAACAGCAGCCAAAGCATTTTGCTGTGCCGCGTATTGGCTCAAAGTCATAGTGTCTAGTAAACGAGTTACATTTTGAATAGAAAAATAAGAATCAAAAGTAATTTTTCCTGTTCCTTTCTTACCTCTTTTTGTAGTAATGATAACAACTCCATTCGACGCTCTAGAACCATATATAGCAGTTGCAGACGCATCTTTCAAAATATCCATTGTTTCGATATCATTAGGATTTAAAAATGCTATAGGACTTGATGTTACGTTTCCGGTGTTTGTACCCAAATATCCTGTAACAATAGAACCTCCTGTAGCGGTATTAGCAGCATCCCCAGAAATCGGAATACCATCTATAATATACAATGGTTCATTGGTCCCAGAAATAGAAGTCGTTCCACGTATTTTAACAGACACACTACTTCCTGGCTGTCCAGAGTTGTTCGTAACTGTCACCCCTGCAGCACGTCCTTGCAACAATTGATCTACAGATACTTGTGGAGAGTCTGAAATATCTTTGGCGGTAACTGTAGAAATGGCCCCTGTCAAGTCTTTTTTCTTTACACTTCTATATCCTACGTTTACCAATACTTCACGCAAATCTTCAGCGCTTAGTTTTAAAATAACGTTGATTGCTCCTCCATTTTTAACGTTGACTGTCTGCGTAACGTATCCAATAAATGAAATAGAAAGAGTAGAATTTGCAGGTGCATCTATAGAATATTTTCCATCAAAATCTGTCGAGGCTGTTTTCTTTGTACCCGAAACCACGATATTGGCACCAGGAATAGACAATCCCTTCTCATCAGATACTGTACCAGAAACCTTTACCTGAGCTGTAATAAAATTACTGGTCAGTAACAAAAATAATATCAAAGGAACGGCTCTGTGGTCAGCCATCCAATGAATGAAGCTAGTCATTAGTTTTTTCATAATAATGTTTGGTTAGTTAAATTTGTTTATTTCATAATCCTAAAGTAAATGCCAGGGTAATTTTTACTTTTAAATTATTTAACAAATCTATAACAGAGAGCATTATCAAATCGATAATATTATATCATTTAATGATAATATTTTTACTGTAAGCGATTAAAAAAACATATATGAAAATAAAATCATATAAAAATTAAATTATTCGCAACAACCGCACTCTAAAAGAACCTAACAAATGAATAAAAACCAATGAAAAACGAAAAAGCAAACGTTTTCGTTAAAAATAATATTTATTTATGATAAAAAAGTATCACTATAAAATACGCTTCAAACCTGAAAACTCTTCACGATATTGACTTGGCGTACAGTTTTTTGTTGCTTTAAAACTGCGATTAAAGTTTGCAATATTATTAAAGCCCGATTTGAAAGCTACTTCAGAAACACTCATATCTTTCTCAACCAGCCAACGTGCGGCATAGCCAATTCGAATATCATTTATATAATTGACAAAAGTTTTTCCGGTGCGTTTTTTAATAAATCGGTTAAAAGAAATAATAGACATACTGGCCACATTAGCCACATCTTCTAAAGTAATTTTTTCAGCAAAATGTTTCTGCACATATTCGTAAACCAATTTCATTTTATCATAATCATCAAACGTATCATAATCTACCGTATAAGCAGATAGCAGACGCTGATTTCTAGAATTAGCCAAATCATATAATAAAGAAGTAATCTCTAAAAAATAATCCATACCATCCAACTTTGAAAGCCTCACAAGTCTTGGAGTCAGCTCTTCTGCGGTTTTTTTAGAAAAAAGAATTCCATGAATTGATCTGTTAAACATATCTCGAATCGGATTCATAATACGTCTTGCAAGCAAAGATTCATGAAACAGATCATTATGAAACTGTATCGTTATTTCATGTATTTTTTTATTTGCGCATTTATTCAGCTCCCATCCATGATATAAATTCGGACCAATCAAAACCAATTCAACATTGTCAATCTCTTCGATATTATCTCCTACAACTCTCTTTACTCCCTTACCATTTAGAATAAAATTAATTTCAAATTCAGGATGATAATGAACCGGAAAATCAAAATTGTCCTTTACGCGATCAAAGACCAAAAAGCTGTCACTTGCCGCAAGCGGAGCAATTTCTCTATAAAAATTTTTCGTATTACTCATATTAAAAAGTATTTCTCAGGAAAGTATTATTCTAATTTTTGACTGCAATAATATGATATATAATTGATAAAATAATATTAATTACACGATATTCATCCAATTATCTTTGAAAAATAAATTATCATTTCTTTAAAAAGGGGTTTGATAATAAACATTAATCATTTTTTATTAAACAACTTTTTATAGTTTTAATAATTTTAGAGGTAAAACGCTAAAGAATTTTCGAGTAAAATATTCAATACATTTCAAAATCGTAAATCATTGTATCTTTAGCATTTAGCCCATTAACAACTAACAATCCAACAATGAAAAACCATTTTATCATCATTATAGCAAGCCTATTAATAGGTACTTCGTGCCAATCTCAGAAACAACCTAGTAATACAATTTTATCACTTTCAGATAAAAAAGCTACTTCAGAAACCAAAACTCTATATAAGAACCTAAATACATTATCACAAAAAGGTTTTCTATTTGGACACCAAGATGATCTAGCTTACGGCGTAAAATGGAAATATAAAGACGGACGAAGCGATGTAAAAGATGTAGCTGGCGATTATCCAGCTGTTTACGGTTGGGATATTGCAGGTTTAGAAAATGATAAACCAAACAATATAGATGGTGTTCCTTTTGCTAAAATGAAACAATATATTATAGAGGCAAATGCCAGAGGCGGAATTTCAACCATAAGCTGGCATTTTGACAATCCTGCTACAGGAAAAGATGCTTGGAATAATGTTCCGAATTCTTTAAAAACAATTTTGCCGGGCGCAGAAAATCATAAAAAATACACTTCTTGGCTAGACAAAGCCGCGGCTTTCTTCTTGTCATTAAAAGATAAAAACGGAAAAAACATTCCGATTCTATTTAGACCTTTTCATGAGCTTACCGGCGGATGGTTTTGGTGGGGAAAAGGAAATTGCACACCAGAAGAATTTAAAACGGCTTGGAAATTCACCTTCGATTATCTTCAGAAAAAAGGCGTTCATAATCTTATATATGTGTACAATACAGGAAGTTTTGGCAGTGAAGCCGATTTTTTAGCCAATTATCCTGGAGATAATTATGCTGATATTTTAAGTTTTGACACTTACCAAAATAATGATGATCCAAGTGGCGAAAAATTCATTAGTGAAGTTCAGAAGCAATTTAAAATCTTAAATGAAATCTGCAAACAGAAAAATAAACCAATGGCATTAGCCGAAGCAGGTTACGAAGCGATTCCAGATCCAAAATGGTGGACAGGAACTTTACTAAAAGCTATTGGAGATTATAAGATTTCTTATGTCTTATTATGGAGAAACCACGGATGGCAGGAAAAAGAGCAAAAAATGCATTATTATGCCCCATTTTCAGGACAAGTGAGCGAGAAGGATTTTGTCGATTTTTATAACCTAGATAGAACTATATTTGAAAAAGACATTCAGAAAAAATTAAAATAACTGCCCCAAAATAAATCACAATCTTAAAAAATAACCAATGCACGACAAAATTAGTTTAAAAGAAAAAATCGGTTACGGTCTTGGAGACGCTGCTTCATCTATGTTTTGGAAAATCTTCAGCATGTATCTTCTCTTTTTCTACACCGATGTTTTCGGATTAGCGCCTGCCGTAGTGGGAACCATGTTTTTAATTACTCGAATCTGGGATTCTTGCTTTGACCCAATTGTTGGAATTCTAGCCGACAGAACCAAAAGCAAATGGGGAAAATTTAGACCTTATCTTCTTTGGGTTGCCATACCTTTTGCCGTGATTGGAGTTTTAACTTTCTACACACCTGATTTTAACGAAAAAGGAAAAATCATCTACGCTTATGTAACATATTCGCTAATGATGATGATTTATTCTTTAATCAATGTCCCTTATGCTTCACTTTTGGGCGTAATGTCTTCTGATCGAAAAGAAAGAAATACACTTTCATCTTACCGTATGGTTTTTGCTTTCGGAGGAAGTTTATTGGCTCTTTGGCTAATTGAACCTTTGGTAAATTATTTTGGAGGAAATCTAAATTCTAAATCGGGCTGGTTGGCAACAATCGCTGTTTTCGGATTCATTACAACTATCTTTTTCTGGGCTTGTTTTGCATTCACCAAAGAAAGAATCAAACCAATTGCAGACGAACAGAATAATCTGAAAGAAGACTTAAAAGATCTTTGGAAAAATAAACCATGGTGGATTCTACTTGGAGCTGGAATTGGAGCTTTAGTATTCAATTCTATCCGAGATGGAGCCGCAGTTTATTATTTCAAATACTATGTAAGCAGTTCTGTCAATTTCGATTTTTCACTTTTCGGAACCGATTTTCATATGACGCCAACATCAATTTATTTGGTTCTTGGACAAGCGGCAAACATCATCGGAGTCATCATTGCAACTCCTATTGCGAATAAAATCGGTAAAAAGAAAACCTTTTCTGGAGCAATGGCTTTAGCAACAATTTTAAGTCTTGTTTTCTATTTATTCGGAAAAGAAGATGTTTTCTTAATCATGAGTTTTCAAGTTTTAATCAGTATTTGTGCGGGTTGTATTTTCCCATTAATCTGGTCAATGTACGCTGACAGCGCCGATTATTCTGAATGGAAACAAGGCAGAAGAGCAACAGGTCTGGTTTTCTCAGCTTCATCTATGTCGCAAAAATTCGGTTGGACCATTGGCGGCGCTGGAGCAGGATGGCTTTTAGGCTACTTTGGTTTCCAAGCTAATGTTGAACAAACTGCAACAGCTCAAAACGGAATTCAATTAATGTTAAGTATACTACCAGCAATAGCCGCGGCAATCTCAGTCGCTTTTATAGCATTTTACCCTTTATCAGAAGAAAAATTACAGATTATAGAACAAGATTTAAACGAAAAAAGAGATCAAAATCAATAAAAAAATAAAGACATAGAAATCAATTATATGACAACAATAACATCTTCAGTCAATTTTCAAGAAAGAAAATCGGCATTAGAAAAAGAACATAAAACGCTGATTGAGCAAAAAAATCAACCACAAGAAATTGCAGGAAACGGCATTTACGAACGCTACAAAAATCCTGTTGTTACTGCTGCTCATGTTCCGTTAAACTGGCGTTTTGATTTTAACGAAAATACAAATCCGTTTTTGCAAGAAAGAATTGGCGTAAATGCCGCTTTCAACGCTGGCGCAATGAAATGGAATGGAAAATATCTACTTGCCGTTCGTGTAGAAGGAATTGACAGAAAATCGTTTTTTGCAATTGCCGAAAGCCCAAACGGAATTGATAATTTCAAGTTTTGGGACAAACCTTGCGTGATTCCGCAAACTGAAGATCCTGATACCAACGTATATGACATGCGTCTGATTAATCACGAAGACGGTTATGTTTATGGAATTTTCTGTACGGAAAGAAAAGATCCAAAAGCTCCAAAAGGAGATACAAGTTCTGCCGTTGCCAATGCGGGAATTGTGCGTTCTAAAGATTTAGTAAACTGGGAAAGGCTTCCAGATTTAATTTCTAATACTGGACAACAGCGAAATGTTGTTTTACATCCAGAATTTGTAAACGGAAAATATGCTTTATATACACGTCCGCAAGATGGTTTCATTGATGTTGGTTCAGGTGGCGGAATTGGCTTAGGGTATATAGATGACATGAAAAACCCGATTGTTAAAGACGAAAAAATTATTTTTGGAAAGCAATATCATACCATTTATGAATTGAAAAATGGTTTGGGTCCTGCTCCAATTAAAACTTCAAAAGGCTGGTTGCATCTAGCACATGGAGTTCGCAACACCGCTGCTGGGTTACGTTATACTTTGTATATGTTTATGACTGATTTGAATGATATTTCGAAAGTAACTCACGTTCCAGCTGGACATTTTATGGGACCTGAAGGTATTGAAAGAGTTGGCGACGTTTCGAATGTTTTATTCTCAAATGGATGGATTGAAGATGAAAACGGAACAGTTTATATTTATTATGCTTCATCAGATACAAGAATGCACGTAGCAGTTTCTACTGTTGATAAGTTGGTGGATTATGTGATTAATACTCCTGCCGATACTTTTATTTCAGCAGGCTCAGTGCAAACAATCATTAATCAAATTGAAAAAAATAACGCAATCTAAAATACCGTGTCATTACAAAGAAAGCTTTTAAAATCGGAACTAACAGCAGAACTGGATTCTATCCTTAACTATTGGTCGCAACGTACTATTGACGATCGAAATGGAGGTTTTGTTGGTCAAATTGATTTTAATGATCAACTCATTGCCAATGCAGAAAAAGGTTCGGTTTTAAATGCCCGAATTCTTTGGACGTTTTCTGCCAGCTATAAAACCACAAAAAACGAAAACCACAAAAAACTGGCAGAAAGAGCATTTGAGTATCTCGCAGCTTATTTTTATGACACCGAATTTGGAGGTCTTTTTTGGAGCATAAATGAGGATAAAACTCCAAAAGACACCAAAAATCAGATTTATGCTTTAGCCTTTGCGATTTACGGATTGTCTGAATATTATTCGATTTCAAATGAAGAAAAAGCTTTAGATTTTGCTAAGAAACTATATCTAAAGATTGAGGAACATAGTTACGACCCTATAAACAAAGGTTATTTTGAAGCTTTTACAAGAGATTGGCAACCCATTGAAGATTTACGCCTGAGCGCAAAAGATGCCAACGAAAAGAAAACCATGAATACGCATCTTCACATTATTGAAGCTTATGTGAATTTATATAAAGTTTGGAAAGACGAGAAATTGCTTGCAGTTATTATCGAATTATTAGAAACCATCGAAAAATATTTTATCAATACCCAAACGGGACATTTGCGCTTGTTTTTTGATGAAAACTGGAAAGAAAAGCCAGACGTTATTTCATACGGACATGATATTGAAGCAGCTTGGCTTTTGCAGCAATGCGCTGAAATTTCAGGAAATAAAACTTTAATTGCCAACTATAAAAAACATGCTATTCAGATTGCCGAAGTAACCAAAGAAGGTTTAGATTCAGACGGTGGTTTATGGTACGAATTTGATCCTGAAAAAAATGAGTTAATTGCAGAAAAACATTGGTGGCCACAAGCTGAAGCTTTAATTGGTTTCTATAATGCTTATCAATTAACTGGAAAAGAGGAATATTTGGATATCGTTTACCGAAACTGGAAATTCATAAAAAGACACATTATAGATTCGCAAAACGGAGAATGGTTTTGGGGAGTTTACGCCGATTATTCTGTAATACAAAAAGACAAAGCAGGATTCTGGAAATGTCCCTATCACAATGGTCGAGCTTGTTTAGAGCTTATCCATCGAATTGAGAATTAAAAATCTTCAGATAAAAATCAAAACGTCTTATAGAACGTAAAGCCCTAGCCCCGATAGAAGCGGCATCCTTTTATGGTGGGGTTCACCATAAAAGATACAGCGGATAGCGGGATTAGCTCCTTAAAATATAAATTATGAAAAACAGATTTTTTAAAACCCTTTCATTGGCCTTAATTTTTACTGCAATTGCTTGTCAGGCGCAGGAAAAAATTACGGTAAAAGGAAATGAATTTTACAAAGGTGATAAACCGTACGCTTATATCGGAACCAATTATTGGTACGGAAGTATGCTGGCTTCAAAAAAAATAGGCGATCGTAAAAGACTTTTGCGCGAGTTGGATTTAATGAAAAAAAACGGAATCGATAATTTGCGCGTTTTAGTTGGCGCCGATGGCGGAAAATACGATTTTACAGTCCGTCCAGCGTTGCAATATGAGCAAGGAAAATACGACGAAGATTTATTGGATGGATTGGATTTCTTGATTAACGAAATGAGTAAACGAAATATGTACGCCGTTTTGTACCTGACCAATAACTGGGAATGGTCGGGCGGAATGTCGCAATATTTAGAATGGAATGGCAAAGGTCCAGTTCCGGTTCCCAATATTCCGCCGAATACTTGGCCACAATTTATGTCTTATACAGAACAGTTTCATAGCTGCGAACCTTGTATGGAAGCTTTAAACAATCATGTCAAGTTTATTATTGGAAGAACAAACGCTTATTCTAAAAAGAAATACAACGAAGACAATACGATTATGTCGTGGCAGGTCGGAAATGAACCTAGACTTTTTACGGTAGAAAATGAAGTTAAATTCACGAAATGGCTTAACAATATTGTGGATTTGATTGACAGTTTAGACAAAAATCATTTGGTTTCTACAGGTTCTGAAGGAAAAAACAGTTCGAACGACAGCATGGAAATCTTCGAAAGAACGCATCAAAATCCGAATATTGATTATTTAACGATGCATATTTGGCCTAAAAACTGGAATTGGTTTAAAGCTGATAATGCCGAAGCTACAATACCAAAAACCATCGAAAACGCTGGAAAATATATTGATGATCATATTAAAGTGGCAAACAATCTAAAAAGACCCATTATCATTGAAGAATTTGGGCTTCCGAGAGAAAATGAAAATCTAAATGCAGGAGCTTCTTCTGTTTACAGAAATCAATTTTACAGCTATATTTTTGGAAGAGTTGCAGAAAGTGTCAAAAATAATGGCCCTTTAAGAGCAGCCAATTTCTGGGGTTACGGCGGTGAAGGAAAAGCAATTCACCCAGACGGAAAATGGAATCCGGGAGAACCGTTTACAACAGATCCTCCGCAAGAACCACAAGGTTTAAATTCTGTTTTTAATGGAGATAAATCGACATTAGAAATTGTAAAAAAATATAATTCAGAATTAAAGAAATAAAAGAATTATTCATACCTATTTTCTGTAGAGACGCACTGCAGTGCGTCTACACAACGAATATCCAAAATACGTTAGACGCACTACGGTGTGTCTTTACAGAATAACAAAATCAAAGATTGATGATTTAGGAAACCTAACAGGTTTTAAAAACCTGTTAGGTTTAAACTATTACGATAAAATACTCTCAATCGCATTCAATTCATCCTGCGAAAATTCAGTATTCTGTAAACAATCTATATTATTGCACAATTGTTTTACAGAACTTGCACCAATTAAAACCGATGTAATTCGTTTATCTTTCTGAAGCCAAGCCAAAGCCATCTGCGCCAAAGATTGATTTCTGTTCTGAGCAATTTCATTCAGCTCAATTAATTTCTGAATACGTTCTTGCGTAACCTCATCTTCTCTCAAATGCCCGTTTGGATTATGTGCCCTTGAATTCTCTGGGATTCCTTTTAAATATTTATCCGTTAAAAGTCCTTGTGCCAAAGGTGAAAACGCAATACATCCTATTCCTTTTTCTTCCAAAACATCTAATAATCCATTTTCAACCCAACGCTCCAACATCGAATATTTAGCTTGGTGAATCAAACATGGAGTTCCTAATTGTTTTAAAACATCAACTGCAACTCTTGTTTGTTCAGCAGAATAATTACTGATTCCAACATACAAGGCTTTTCCACTTCTTACGGCATGATCTAAAGCCATCATGGTTTCTTCAATTGGCGTTTCAGGATCTGGACGATGTGAGTAAAAAATATCGACATAATCAATACTCATTCGTTTCAAACTCTGGTCTAAACTTGACAACAAATATTTTCTCGACCCCCAGTCGCCATAAGGCCCTTTCCACATTGTGTAACCCGCTTTTGTAGAAATCACGATTTCATCACGCAGATTTCCTTGAAAATTATGCCATAATATTTTTCCAAAGTTTTCCTCAGCAGAACCCGGAACTGGTCCGTAATTATTCGCCAAATCAAAATGGGTAATTCCTTTATCAAAAGCTTCAATGGCAATGCTTTCGGCATTTTCAAAATTATCAACCGAACCGAAATTATGCCATAATCCTAAAGAAATCTCAGGCAGTAATAAACCGCTTTTTCCACATCTGTTATATTTCATTGTAGTAATTTATAAGTTGGAGTTTTAATAGATTTTAAAGGTAGAAAAAACTCTCACAGATTTAGCGGATTTAGGAGATAAAAAATCTGCCGAATCTGCGAGAAAATTAAAAATATCATTCATTTTAATTTTTGTAAATTTGTTTAAATAATAAAATTATGGAAAATAACTGGCAAAATTTAATTTCGATAAACCAAGATATTCGATTTGGTAAACCTATAATTACAGGAACTAGAATCTGTGTTTCTGATATTCTTTCATGGTTATCTACAGGAATGTCTTTTGAAGAAATCATTGAGGATTTTCCTGAATTAAAGAAAGAGCATATTCTTGCTGCTTTAAGTTTTGCTGCTAACAGAGAAAATATTACGAAAATAATCGCTGCGTAATGAAGTTACTTCTGGATGCAAATATTTCATGGCGAATAATTAAACTAGTTGAAAATGATTTTTTGAATTGTTTACATGCTAATCATATTCCTGTCAATCAACCAGCAAAGGATATTGAAATTTGGGAATTTGCAAAAGAAAACAATTTCACTATTTTGACTCATGATGATGATTTTGAAAAATTATTGCTTTTAAAAGGAGCTCCGCCAAAAGTTATAATTCTAAAAACCTTCAATAAAAACACCAAACAAATTGCTGAAATTTTGTTTTCAAAAAAACACATTATCGAATCGTTTATAACTAATACTGAACTAATGATTCTAGAAATTTACTAAGTAACAGACATAAACACTAAACCCGACCGATTTATGAAATCGGTCGGGTTTAGTGTTTTATAGAAGTTAAAGAACAAACTATATTCTTTATTCTAAATCGTGTAGTCTTTTCAGCTTGAAAGAAAAATAAATATAGAAAATTCCGCTTGCGATGAAAGCAAAAGCTGTCCAATATACTATTGAAAGTCCTGCAAAAACCGGGTTCCATAATAACAGAAAAGAAAACAAAAGTCCCAAAATCCCTAATCCTAAAAGATTTTTCCAGTCGGGAACAGAATAACTTTTTAGATTAAAAGCCATAAAAATAGCCATTACAGAACGAAATAAAATAGCCAGTCCAACATAGAGTGGCAAAAGTGTTACCGAAACTAACGGATTAGCAATTAATACTATTCCGACACCTAAACCTATAATTCCAGATACTAGTGTCCAGCCCCAATTATCCATTTTTTTTCTGTTTGAAAGTGCAAAAATAATTTCAAAAATTCCGCTGACCAGAAACGACACACTAAATAAAAAGGCCAATGTTAAATATGCTTTTACAGGTGTGGCAAAAGACCAAAATCCGATGATTACAAAAAGTATTCCCACTAATAACGGAATGTACCAATAATCAATTGCTGCTTTCACTTTTTTAAATAAAGAATGTTCCATAATACTATTTTAAAATCTTGCCTACTCTATAAAGTTTTCAGCTTACCTTTAATTACCAAAAAATATTTTTAATTGGCTGTCTATCAAAGATAAGACAAAAGCTTAGACCAAAATAGTTTTTATATAATAAAATACTGACATATAAATACTTGAGTAGTATAACAAATTAATAGCGTCCAGCTTTAGCTGGATGAAAATTTAAAACAATCAAAAAGGGCTTTAGCCAAACTTTGTAGGTTCGGCTAAAGCCCTTTCTAACTTCAAATCTTATTCCCCTAGCTAAAGCTAGGGGCTATTCAAAAATCTTTGCGACTTCGCGTCTTTGCGAGATTAAAAAAACTTAGTGTCTTAGCACCTTGGTGGCAAAAAACCTTTTAGTCTTTAATTTCAAACCCACTTTGCAAACCTTTATCAGAGCTTCCTCCAACCATGATTTTAAAAGTTCCTGGTTCTACTAAATAAACACCTTCATTATTATAAAAGCCAAGTTCTTTATCAGTTAAAGTAAAGTTTACCGTTTTAGTCTCACCTTTTTTCAAATTAACCAATTCAAAACCTTTCAACTCTTTTATCGGGCGAACAATACTTGCGTATTCATCATGAATATACAATTGCACAACCTCTTTTCCATCGTAATTTCCTGAATTTGTAGCCTCAACGCTAACTTGAATATTTTCTCCTTTAGCAAAAGACGTTTTGTTAAGTTTAAGATTTTTATAATCGAAAGTCGTATAACTCAATCCAA
>NZ_JBEWQE010000024.1:0-70989 GCF_040538975.1 Flavobacterium sp. UW10123 | reverse complement strand
TGTGGGAAAGGTATATTGAAACCCATCCCGATGGTCTTAGAGTAACGCAGTTCAGGAATCGCTTCAGAGACTGGAGCAACAAGGTAAACCCAGTAATGCATATGAATCACAAGGCTGGCGATAAAATGTATGTGGATTATGCTGGAAAGACGCTTTCAATCATAGACTGGAAAAACCGGTCAATTTGACCACCTAATTCCGGAGTAAATTGACCACCCGTTCCGGAGCAAACTGACCACCTGATTCCGGAGCAAATTGACCACCAAGTTTTGTGTTTAATTAACGATTAAAAACTATTGATTTTTTCATGTTGTTAGAACCATACATTCGTTAAAAATATACGGATTATGGCAAACAAAATAACAGACATGAGTAAAATTAGAAAAGTAATTAAATTCTATTGTAATGGAAAGAGTAAGTTGTTTATAAGTAGCTACTTATCCCTTTCAAGAAATACGGTAAAGAAATATATTTCTTTATTTGAAGTTCTCGGATTGAGCTTTGAATTAATCGACCAAAAAACCGATGCAGAGCTGGAACTTTTATTCTCCCAAACTAGTGTAGAGGCCATTAGCCCTAGATTACAGACACTTTATGATTTTTTTCCTAAAATGGAACGCGAACTAAAAAAAGTTGGCGTTACCGTACAGCATATGTGGGAACAATATATCGCTGTAAATCCTGATGGTTATCGAACTTCACAATTTCATTATCACTACAATATATGGGGCAAACGAGTTAATCCGGTCATGCATATGAACCATAAGGCTGGTGATAAAATGTATGTTGATTATGCCGGAAAGACACTCTCAATTATTGATATAGATACCGGAGAAGTCAAAGAAGTACAATTTTTTGTAGCAATATTAGGCGCTAGCCAATACACGTATGCTGAAGCTTCCATGAGCCAGCAAAAGGAAAACTTTGTTGACTCAGTAGAGAATGCCATGCGCTTTTTTGAAGATACTCCTGCTGCCATTGTTCCGGATAATTTAAAATCTGCAGTAATAAAAAGCAGTCGTTTTGAACCGACAATCAATGAAACCCTGGCTGATTTAGCAGAACACTACGAAACTACAATCCTGCCTGCCAGAGCTTACAGGCCCAGAGACAAATCATTAGTTGAAGGAGCTGTTAAGATATTATATCGAAGGATTTATGTAACCATAAAAGAAACCAAGTTCTTTTCTCTGGAAGAATTAAATCAGCAGATCTGGGATTTACTTGACTCTCATAATAACAGAAAACTAACAGGACGCCCTTATTCCCGCTTTGAATTATTTTTAGAAGACGAGAAAGAAAAACTGCGTCCACTGCCACAAGATCGTTTTGAAATTAAATACCAATCTTTTGCAACAGTAATGCAAAACGGTCATGTTCAATTAAGCCAGGACAAAAACTATTACAGCGTTCCGTATCAATATGTAAAAAAGAAAGCAAAGCTGTTATATACCAAATCAACGGTAGAGATTTATTATAAATACAATCGAATAGCTGTACATCCAAGAAACTACAAACCTTATGTCTATACAACAACCCCTGAGCATTTAGCCAGTACACATCAATTTGTAGCCCAATGGAGTGCAGCCCGCTTCATTGAATGGGCTAATAATATTGATGAGTCAGTAGGAGAATATATAATGCAGATAATCGAAAGCAGAAATCATCCGGAACAGGCTTATAAAAGTTGTTTAGGAATACTGAATTTTGAAAAAAAGGTAGGTAGACAGCGATTAATAAATGCCTGCAGGCGGGCACTTGATTTTAAAATTTACAATTTTAAGACCATACAAAATATTTTAGAAAACAACTTGGATCATATTGATTTTGATCAAGAACCTGAGCAGGAACTTCCCAATCACAGTAACATAAGAGGAAAACACTATTATAACTAAATTAAATCTTGAAAAAATGAATGAATCCACAGTTACCAAAATGAAACAGATGAAGCTTTATGGCATGTTTAATGCTTTTAAAACAGCCATTGAAAGCGGAAAAACAGATCATTATACCCTTGACCAGTTTGTATCGATGATTATTGATGCAGAATGGGATGAAAGGTACAATCGTCGTATTGAACGAAGTATCACTAATGCCAAATTCCATTACAAATCAAATATTGAAAGTATCAATTTTGATGTATCACGTAATCTGGACCGAAACATGGTACTGCGTCTGGCAGAATGCGAATTTATAGAGAAAAACGAAAACATCTTAATCACTGGAAGTACCCGGGTTTGTAAAAGTTATTTAGGTACCGCATTAGGTTATCAAGCCTGTATACAAGGTTTTAAGGTAAGTTATTTTAATACCTCAAAATTATTCGCTAGACTAAAAATGGCTAAAGCAGATGGTACTTATCTGCGGGAACTTACCAAAATACAAAGACAGGATGTTATAATACTTGATGATTTTGGACTCCAGGCACTTGACAGCCATAACCGGATTACTCTTTTAGAGATCATAGAGGACAGGCATAATAACGGCTCTATCATCGTGACATCACAAATCCCAGTTCAGGGCTGGTATGATATCATTGGAGAAAAAACGATAGCCGATGCAATATTAGACAGACTGATACACCAATCTCACAGGCTTGAATTACATGGAGAATCGATGAGAAAGAAAAGAGGAATAAACAAAGAGTGATATTTTATTATATTTGAATACTAATTAACAGATGAAAAAATATAGTTTTTAATCAAAACGGAGGTGGTCATTTTGCTCCGGAATTAGGTGGTCATTTTGAAATGGAATCAGGTGCTCACTTTAAAACGGTGATCAATATCACCGGAATTTGCAGGTCTGGATGATTTTGATTTAAAAAAGATTGATAAATATTTATGGATAAAAGGAAAAGAACATTTCGCTAAAAATTACAAACAAAAGTAGAACTACTGCATACAAGAGCTGCTATAGCCTTAGCCCTGGAGTGATCCACTTGGTCCATTTGCTGCGGCTTTGGCTGCCCAATCGGACGGCATATACAGCAGAATAAGGCCTGATTTAATACCAAACCCGATGCAATGCCAGAATATTGCGCACAATTGGTCTTAAAAAAAACCAATAAAAGCAAACAAATTTACAATGACTGAAATATTAAAACTACTATTGCTTGTCCCATTGATTTCTTGCGGACAAGAAAAAAGCGAAACCGGACCTGAATATCCAGCTTATGTTGGAGACATCGGATTCAATGCAGAAATGGACAATAAAGATTTCGAGCTATGTTTTGAAAAACATATATTTCAATACTTTAATACCGGTAATGGTCTTGAATATGATGGGGAAAAATCAGCTATTGAGAAAGAGTTTGCTGAAAAATATAAATCTGAAATCATTAAAAATGAAACAGGGCTCATCAGAATCAATTTTGTTGTCAGCTGCAAAGGAAAAACAGACCGATTTCGTTTGATTGGCATGGATGAAAACTACAATGAAAAAATTTTTGTCAAATCAATAACAGAACAGCTTATGGGCATTACAAAAAGCTTAAAAGGCTGGAAGGGGAAAAAATACAGCGAAAAGGAAATCGACTATTACCAATACTTGATCTTTAAAATTGAAAATGGACAATTAAAAGAAATACTGCCTTGAAAAATATAGCTTACTTGTTCTTGCTTTGCCCTATTTATTTGTTTTCCCAGCCAAACTGCAATGCTTTTTTATTCACAGGCGACACCCTGCAATACAAAGCGTGCATTGAAGCGGAAAAAGCGGAAAAATTTTATCAATTTCAAAGAGAGTTTCAAGAAACTCTTGATAATGCAATTAAAATCTGTCCAAATTTCGCATATGCTTACCGGGAGAAATCAACAGCATATTTAAAAAGCGGAGATTTTTTGACCTGGAAAAAATTGATTGACAGAGCAGTTGATTTGGATTTCGGCTTAAATTTAGGCTACCGCGGCTGGTGCCGTTATCAATTTTTCCGGGATTATAAGGGGGCTATTGAAGATATTGAAAGACTTGATAGTTTGGCAGATTATGATATTGGATATTCAACAAATGGAGATTATCATTTGAACATTACAAAAGCTGTCTGCTACAGTGCATTGAATCAAAAGAAAAAAGCAATCAAAATATTCAAAGAACAATTAAAGACAAAAGATTATTCGCCCGGACTATATGATTATTATCAGTTAGGGGTAACTTATTATGAAATCAAAGACTTTGCAAATGCTTTAAAGTCATTTGAAAAACAAACTGAAATAAACGAGTTTGCTGACAATTCCTATTACAAATGCAAGATTTACAAAATCTTAGACAACCAAAAAGAATATAAAAAGTACAAAGAAACTGCATTGCTGCTTTATGCCGGAAATAAAAAATTGTTCGACCCATATACTCGGCATTTTAATAGCGTCTATTACCAAACAATTAAAAATGAATAAAAAACTGCTGGTAGCGGCTGGCAGCAATCGAAATTATATTTCCCAAAAGAAAAAGAGAGAAAAAAGACTGGAAGAAGAAAATACCCATAATTAAAATGGCAGCTGTTAAAAAACGGATTCAACTTCCTAGCCCCGATAGCAGCGGAAATCCTTCTGGGCCGGGTTTCGGCCCAGAAGATTGCAGCGCATAGCGGGAAAAAGCTCCCAAAAAATAATATCATATGCAATCTAAAGAACCCAACAACAACAACAACAACAACAACAACAACAACATTTCAAGTGAATAAAATACTAAACAATCTAATAGGCCATTTGGCAGAGAACCCAAGGAAACTTTTCCTTATTGACTCTTTAGGGGCAGTTTTGACAGCATTTTTCCTGTTTACAATAATGCGGCACTTTAATGAATATATTGGAATTCCAAAAACTGCATTGGCTTACCTTGCGGTAATAGCAGTTTGTTTCTGTTTTTATTCGAGTGCCTGTTTTTTGTTTTTAAAAAGACGCTGGGCACTTTTCATAAGCCTTATCGGCTTTGCAAACCTGCTTTATTGCGTGCTGGCAATCGGACTGCTGATTAAATACTGCCATTTGCTGACAATAATTGGGACGGCCTATTTTTTGATTGAAATAGTAATTATCTGCGGACTTAGTTATATCGAACTCAATGCGGCAAAAAGAAATAAAAAAAAAGCAGCTGACAACTAAACTGCTCGCAGGAAAGCACTTCTTGCAGCCGCTGCAGCGGATTTTTGCAATTGGTTTAATAGAAAATCAGCGCAGTATCTGGGATGATCTACCTGGTCGCCTCGCCTGTACCCTGTAGGAACAAGGATTAAAGATAAAAGTTTTCTCAACGGCTAAGAAATTAGTATTTAAAAACTAAAAGCCGAAACATAAAAAATGAATTTAGCCCGGATTGCTTCACCGGTTCGCTGCTGCTCGGGATGGAAAAATGGCTCAACCGGTATCATAAGGAGAAAATAAACGGCTGACAATGGGAAATGAGACGCCGGTCTTATTATTCTAAAAGAAGTCCATAAATTACTGCATCTAAAATAAAAACTCTATTGCAGAAGCCGGCAGCCTATCATATTTATGAACCTCAGGCATCTGATGGCTAAAAAAGTAAACATAAACACTCGCAAATAGCATTCCATTGGGCACCCTACATTATCTCAGGTGCCGCAGCCTTAAATGTCAAGGGACAAAAGTGGATTCTTATACCGCTAAATGTATCCAAAAATAGTTTTATTGTAGCCAAAACTAACAATGTAGTTAAAAGTGATAAGGTCTAATATATGCATTTGTCTTTTGAGATAATTCGCATTTAATCAGTTAAAGCAATCGTCTGTTTTGCTACAAGATCCAAAATGAATTGTGTATTGCAGCATTTTGCATATCAGTTATTTAGAAATAACAATATCAATCCTTTCGATGCGAAAAACCTGATTTGAAGCAATAGAAACATCACTCCGTCATGAAGCCGTAATGGCTTTGACCATATTTGAATGCAGCATCAATGCTGCAGTTTATAGAAATATAATATAGGGCAAAGACAAAAATTTTTGTTGTTTATTTCTTTGGGACATGCAGCTTTACATGTTTATTGAAAAAAAAATATTTTCAAATTGCGCACTGTATAATTATACTCTAAATGTGCAAAGATTCTCTATGAATTCGGCTTATATAAAATATTCTCGAACATCCTCTTGATATTAGTAAGCTGGTTTTAACTTGTCATTTATTTTAAAGTTAATGTTTTTGTTTTAAAATAAAAACTGGACTGAGCCAGAAAACAGTGTTCTTCTGTAAATGGCATAATTGATTCTGGATTGCTGTCTGCAACACAAATCATGCTGTTTAAATAATTGCCTTTTTGATTGCTAAAAAGCATAATATCTTCGCCGACTATTCTAACTTTAAAAAAAATATTATGAAGAATACCTCTTTTATTTTAATGTTGCTATGCTGCTTTTCTTTAGCAATTAATGCTAAAAATACAGAAGTTTATCCAACAAATTGGTGGGTAGGAATGAAGACCAATTCCATTCAATTATTAATTCGAAGTACTGATGACTCTTTTACTACAGATAAAATCAACATCAATTATCCGGGAATAGCGATAAACAAAACTTATTCCTTTCCAAATTCAAAATACATTGCGGTAGATATTACTATTTCACCCGAAACTGCTGCTGGTGATGTAATTATTGAATTGAATCAAAAATCTGGGAAACAGAAAATAAAATGGCCTATATACAACCGAAGAGCTGGTAACGGAATACAATATGCTCAGGGAGTGACTTCCAGCGACTTTATCGAATTGATTATGGTTGATCGCTTTAGTAATGGAGATACTGCCAATGATAAAATCAAAGGAATGCGTGACCAGTCCCTTAATCGAAAAGAAATGTATGATCGTCATGGAGGAGATTTGCAAGGTGTGATTAATAATCTGGACTATATTCAGGGGCTTGGAGTTACAGCATTGTGGTTTACTCCGGTTATGGAAAATGATATGGAGAAAAGAACTGAGCATGGTTACGCAATTACAAATCATTACAAAATTGATCGAAGATATGGAGGAGATGCGATGTATGAAAAATTGAGCAATCAGCTTCACTCAAGAGGAATGAAGCTTATTTTTGATGCAGTTTATAATCACATCGGATCGTTTCATTTTCTAGAATTAGATCCTCCTGCAAATGACTGGGTTCACCGCTGGCCAGAATATACTCAAACCAATTATAGAGAAATCCCGCTTTTTGATCCTTACGGAACAAAATCTGACAAAAAGAAAATGAGCGATGGCTGGTTTGATAAAATAATGCCAGACATTAATCAAGATAATCCGTTTATGGCCAATTTCATTATCCAAAATTGCATTTGGCATATTGAAAAGTTTGGTATTGATGGAGTTCGCCTTGATACTTATACCTATAATGACCTGAATTTTGCCAACCGCTGCAACAAAGCTATAATGGATGAGTTTCCTAAGATTTCCATTTTTGGCGAAATCATGGTGCACGGGGTAGCAAATCAGGCTTATTTTGAGCAGAATAATATAGATACACCGTTCAAAAGCAATTTGCCTTCAGTTGTAGATTTTCAGAGTCTGTATTACGGAATCATTCCAGCTTTGACAGAACCTTTTGGGTGGAAAGGCGGAGTCAATCAATTGTATTATACTTTGAGCAGTGATTTTTTGAGTAAAAATCCAATGCAGAAAGTATTGCTTTTGGACAATCATGACGAGGCTCGATTTTTTTCATTAATGGGAGAAAATGCAGAAAAGCAAAAAATTGGGTTTCAGTGGCTGCTGACCTGCAGAGGAATTCCACAGCTATATTATGGTTCTGAAGTTTTGATGAAGGGATTTAAAAATCCAGATGGCTTACTAAGAGCTGATTTTCCAGGAGGATGGAAAGAAGATGAGAAAAATGCTTTTACAGGAAAAGGAATGACTGATGACGAAAAATCGACACAGGAATTGGTTCGCAAGCTGGCTAATTTTAGAAAAAATGCATCAGCAATCAAAACGGGAAAAATGATGCACTATACGCCTGTAGATGGCTTATATGTTTATTTTAGATATGATGACAGCCAAACAATAATGTGTGTGATGAATACAAGCAATTCTGAAAAAGAAATTGATTTTCAAAAATATAATGAAAGGACAGCCGGTTTTGCTTCTGCTAAAAATGTTATTACAGAAGAAAAAATTTCGACTTCTCAAAAAACAGTTATTCCAGCAACAAAAATGTGGGTTCTGGAATTAAGTAAATAAAAAAATCGGCAAAAATAACCAATATGGCTTTACAGCGAATAAAGATTTTGCTGACAGTCTTCTTTTCAATTCAATATTGTTTAGCACAGGAACAGTCTAAAATTGAAAAAAGAAGTTATACCACAAAATCATTAGAAAATAATAAAGCTCCAATAATTGATGGAATTTTAACCGATTCAAGCTGGGATATCGTAGATTGGCAAACCGATTTTATAGAGAATCTTCCCGATGAAAATACAGCTCCAACAGAGCAGACTAAGTTTAAAATTCTTTACGATGCTAAATTTTTATATGTTGCTTTCAAGTGTTATGATAAAGAGCCCGAAAAAATTGTAAAACGTTTGTCAAGACGAGATGGTTTTGACGGCGATTTTGTCGAAGTGAATATTGATAGTTATCACGACAAGCGTACTGGATTTTCGTTTACTATTTCGGCATCGGGAGTTAAAAGCGATGAATTTATTGCAGATAATGGGAATAACTGGGATGCAAGCTGGAATCCGATTTGGTATGTAAAAACAAATATTGACTCAGAAGGCTGGACTGCTGAAATGAAAATTCCGCTCAGTCAGTTAAAATTCAGTGCGGGCAAAGATCAAATTTGGGGTTTTCAAGCTACGCGCAGGTATTTTCGAAAACAGGAGCGATCGGTTTGGCAACGTATCCCGGCTGATGCGCCGGGCTGGGTAAGTGAATTTGGAAATTTAGAGGGTTTAGCCAATCTTAAACCCCAAAAACAATTGGAAATTCAGCCTTACTTTTTAACGCAGCTTGATACATATGAACAAGAAAACGGAAATCCATTTAGAGACGGGGAAGATCTCACATTAAATGCGGGACTTGATGCTAAAATTGGAGTTACAAATGATTTGACGCTGGATTTGACTATAAACCCTGATTTTGGTCAGGTTGAGGCCGATCCTGCTGTAATTGCTTTGGATGGATTTCAGATATTTCTTCAAGAGAGACGTCCTTTTTTTATCGAAAACAAAAACATTTTCGATTGCAATTTTGGAAACAATGAAGACAATCTTTTTTATTCCAGACGTATCGGTCGAAGTCCGCAAGGGATAATTACAACTCAAAAAGAAGATTTTATCAAACGTCCTCAAAATACAACCATTTTGGGTGCCGCAAAATTTAGCGGGAAAACAAAAAATGGTTGGTCATTAGGAATTATGGAAAGCGTTACGGCAGACGAATATGTCAAAATCGATAACGGTCAAGAACGACAAGAAGTTCATGTAGAACCGCTTACCAATTATTTTGTAGGCCGTGTTCAAAAAGATTTTAATGACCGAAATAGTTTTCTGGGAGCAATCTTAACGGCAACCAACAGAAATACAGATGAACCGCAATTTCTACTTTTGCGAAAAGCAGCATATACCGGCGGATTGGATTTCAAGCACAATTGGAAAAATCGGAAATATTTTATAGGTGGAAATGTAATTTTAAGTCATGTCTTAGGTTCAAGAGAATCGATTACGAACACGCAGAAAGAAATTTCACATTTGTTTCAAAGAGCAGATGCTGATTATGTTTCTGTTGATGAAAGCAGAACGTCACTTACGGGGACGGGAGGAAAGATTGAAGCAGGAAAAGCAGCTGAGGGACACTGGCGATATAATGCGACACTAACCTGGCGTTCGCCGGAATTGGAGCTCAATGACATTGGCTTTCTGCGTCAGGCGGATGAAATCAAGCAGACTTTCTATGTAAGCTATCAATCTTTAAAACCTTTTGGGATTTTCAGAAGCGGAATGGTGCGTTTAGAACCTTTTGTAACCTACGATTTTGGAGGTTTTCACAATCGGACTTATTATGATCTTTTGGGGAAATCAGAATTTAAGAACTATTGGTGGGCGAATATCGGTTTTTCTTATAAACCTAGAATCTATAATAATGCCTATTTGCAGGGCGGGCCAAAATTTAGATTTTCAGAAGAATTTGTAAGCTATAATACTTTTGGTTCGGATCCGCGAAAAAAGCTTCGTTTTCAAGCTGGAGTGTTTTTCGCCCAAGGAAAAAACAATTCTTTCTCGTATAAGGCAATAGATCCTAGTGTGACGTATCAGCCAACAAATGCGTTGTCGATTACTTTGAATCCAAATTTCAATGTTAATCAGAGTAAAACACAATATGTAACGCAATCAAATTATGAAAACGGAATTCGATATATAACTTCGCATTTGGAACAGCAGACATTAAGCGCTTCATTGCGGCTCAATTATAGCATAAATCCCAATTTTACTATTCAGTATTATGGACAGCCATTTGTGTCAACTGGAAAATATTCAGATTTTAATTACGTTACCAACCCCCGTGCAGCCTATTTTGCAGATAGAGTTGTAACATACAATCAAAAGCAGATTTCATTTGATAGTGCAACAAATATTTATAATGTTGACGAAAATCAAAATGGGACCAAAGACTATTCCTTTCGTAATCCTGACTTTTCATTTGTTCAGTTCCGCTCCAATTTGGTTTTAAGATGGGAATATATACCAGGCTCAGAAATTTATTTGGTTTGGTCGCAAGGAACAAATGGTTCGGGAAATCCTATGGACGATTTATTTGTTAATCTGGACACACAAATTTTAGGCAAACAACCGCAGAATACATTTATTTTCAAAATGACCTATCGCTTTTTGCTATGAAGAAAAAACTAATCTCTAAAAAATAAAAAATGTTTAAAAAAAATATACTCTTACTTCTGATTCTTTTTCCTCTTTGTATCTTTTCGCAATCGGATGAGATTGAAAAATCAGTCCAATATTTATCCAATAACAAAAATACGCCAGAGGAATATATTGCTTCAAAATTTGCTCAAAAGGATATAATCCTTCTGTCAGAAGAGCATCGGGTTAAGGAAAATCTTCAATTTGTAAAGAGTTTGATTCCTGTTTTATATCAAAATAAAGTATATAATTTAGGAATGGAATTTGGCGCAAGTGAAAATCAAGCGCAATTAGATTCTTTAATTTCTGCTCCTGAATATAACAAGGATTTAGCTCGAAAATTAATGTTTAACTACAATTCAGGGTGGGCTTTTAAGGGGTATACCGATTTGTATGAGGCTGCATGGTCATTTAATAGATCCCTTCCTAAATCTTCGAAAAAATTTCGTATTTTAAATTTAAGCTATCGTTACGATTGGTCTTCCTTTTCTGGACAACGAACTTCTGAAAAAATGAAGAAAGTTTTTTACAAAGGAAACACTGAAACATATCGATTCTCTATTGTAGAGAAAGAAATTGTTACTAAGAGAGAGAAAATTTTGATTCTCACCGGAGATGTCCATGCATTTACAAAGTATAAATTTCCAGTTTATGATTTTTTGGGTACTGATTTTATAAGATTTGAAGATGGCTATTTTGGGAATCAGCTTTATGCTAAATATCCACGATTAGTTTATTCTGTTTTATTGCATAAACCTTTCAGTAATCGTCCTGATACAAAACCGAATTTGATTTCTCCGGCAGATGGAAAAATCGAAATTATAATGGAGAAAATCAATAATACACCAGTTGGTTTCGATTTGGCTGATACTCCACTTGGAAAGCTTAAGGATAATAGTTATTATTCAATGGGATATCAGGACTTTACTTTGGAAAATTTTTATGATGGCTATATATTTCTGGCACCAATAAATAAACTTTCTGGTTGCGATATTGATCCGAAATTTTTAACTGCGAGCAATTGGAATGAAGCCCAGGAAAATGTAGCAGATCCTGATTGGAGGCCAAGGCCAAAAAACATGGAGGAATATTGGAAACAGATTCGGGAATATGGAGATATTGCAAAGAAATATGGTGAGGTAGACAAGTATTGAGGTTAAACGCATTCAAATTAAAAATCCCTATTTCATAGCAGGCCACCGCTTTGCAAGAAACCATACATTATCTAACCGAAGTCATACTGCATAAATGCGGCCTTTACAAATAGCGGTACATGAGAATGCACCGCTAATTGACGCAAAACCATCTATGCCACCAGCTATTCCTCGATTGCTTCGCCAGTTCGTTTTGCTAATGTGCAGTGGAAATCCCTTTGTGAACGCACAGTTGGAAAAGCTCATGAAAAACAATATTAAACCTAAAAAAACATTAAATACAATGACGATACTGATCACCCAAATTAGATTCCGCTGACCATTGCTGATACTAATTAATTTACCGGCCAGATTATCTGATAGCTATTTTAAGCGTTACCCGCATAACTGGTCCAAACCTTCCTCCAAAAAACAATAGTAGAAATAATTAAAAAAATAAAATGACAACACAGATCTACCGGAAAATGTCGGCCATGATGGCAAGAATTTTAAAAATAAAAACAAGAGGTTCTTACAAATCCATCTTGATTTTTTTGTATATATAATAAATCGAGTTATTGACCATCCATGCATAAGCACATAAACCTTGCCATAGTTTTTGAAAGCCCACCCTTGGGTACGGAAAACCAATAGTCCAAATACGTCAGTAGCTCATCCATATAACTATTGCAGCTCACGGGTATAGCACCTCAGAAGATTACAAGTACATTTAACCCTGCAGATAATCATTCTGTTTTCAATAAATTTAGTAAAAATCAACATCAGTTATATAATATAACCTTTTCGGTCAAGTAAAGATGCAGCCATGCCAGAAAAAACACAAACCAATACCGACAGATGGTGTATTCTAATACCGATTTTTGCTCCAATAGAGATTCCTGCCAGAACCATACTGCTGGAAGAAGGCAGTGTTTCAAAAACAATGTTTTTCATTGAAAAAGGATGTCTTAGGACCTGTACCTAAATCATACAAGTCATCCCACAACATTACATTGCTTCCTATTTTAGGCATCACATCTATATCGCTCATCAGGGTTCTCAACAGGCGATAAAAACTTTTTTTTTAAACAATTGTTATCGATAGTCTGTCTAGTGATTTGCTAATTTTGCGGTTTATCCTTACAGAAGAAAATTACAGAACCATGATACACGCTTTTAGAACATTAGTCAAAAAAAGACACCGATCAATAAAATAAAATCTGTTCTTAATTCAAACTTACAGGACATACAGCCAAATTTTGACCTCGAAGATTTCGATAAAATTCTGCGGATTGAAAGCAGAAAAAAAATAACTTATAATAGATGACTATTTAGCGGAAACATATTACTATTTAGCATTAGCATACAAAAAAGAGAGCAATATAAGTTTGTTCAAAGATTTTTTTAAAAGGCAAAGATTTTTATAAGAAAGGATATGCAATTAAAGAATAATTACACTTATCCCTTGATAAAATTTACTATCAAGAAATAGAAAAATTGTTAAAATAATTTCTTGCCTGATTCTGAAAATAACATGACAAAAAGAATCAGCGAAGCCGATCGAGAAGTGAGCATTATGATTCAAAATATTGTAGCTACAGCAGTGAGGGCTATCAAAAAAAAAAAGAATATAACCTAACTACGAACAAACTATTGATTGGCAGTAATTTCGATTTGTCCCGATAGCATTATTAAAAAAAGGCCATCCTAAGATGGCCTTTTTTAATAATGAAAAATTAATAATTTTTTGTAACAGTGTAAGTTTTTGCAGTGAAGTCAACAACAATAGTATAGTTTCCTGCTGTTACAATTGGAATATTCGTGCCGCCTGCATCTAAAGTTCCATCACTTCCATTATCGCCGTAATTTGTTGCCCAGTCATCATCTAATCTAAATTTGATTTCCCCCGCGGCTAAATCCATCGTGATGGAATATTTTTTAGAAGCTGAATTATAATTTAAGTCAGCATCGGCTGTCCAACCGTCACCACCTGTTGCTGCTGCCGTCGCGCTGCCAATTATGCCCCAGTTTGGCCATGCAGGGTATGGCGTTACGGTGATAGTGTAAAAATTAGATGTTTGCGGCAGTGCGTTAACTGCACCGACTGTAGATCTAATTCGTACATCCAGCTTTCCTTCGACAAAAGATGTAAGCCCAGCATTTAAAGCGACGGCATTTAATTCTTCAACTGTAAAGCTTTTAAATGTAGCGGTGGTTACACTCGCTATAGTAGGATTTTTAAAATCGGTACCAGCTTTTGCCACTTCAATTGTATAATTAATAACTGTTTCAGTTCCCTCATAATGTGCTTCATTCCAAACAAAAGTAGTCGCTAAGCTTGTAGCATTGGCATTTTCGAGCACAATATTAAAATTAGATTGCGGAGTGAGCAGTACTGGCGCAATCCCCTCAGTGATTACCGGTCTGTTTTCAACATCATCAGCATTACATGACACTATTAATATGGCAATTAATGCAGCCAGAATTTTATATATATTTTTCATTTTATTATCTTTTATATGTTAGTTATATCCAGGGTTTTGTTTTAAAGTCGGGTTAGCTTGAATGGTTGTGCTGGGAATTGGCATAATATCTCTGTAGGATTGTGTAGAAGTCCCATTTTGAATGCCTCCCTTCCATTGCCATAGTTTACTTGAACCGGTAAATTTGTCAAATCGAATTAAATCAGTTCGCCTGTGGCATTCCCAAAACAATTCTCTTGCCCTTTCTGCAAGAATAAAATCTAATGTTAAATCGGAAGTTGAAATACTAGTTGCATTAGCTCTTTTTCTGATTTTATTCACGTAACCTAAAGCTGTTGCGATATTGCCGTTTGATGCACCTCTTAAAGTTGCTTCAGCATACATTAAATATGCATCTGACAATCTAAACATAGGAAAATCTGTATCTGGAATATCATTTCTTTGCGCTGCGCTTCCATCAGAATTTACATTAGTGTACTTGGTAACTGCGTAACCGTTTGAAAAAGCGCCTACGTTAGCAATATCTAAGGTTTGTCCATTGGTATAGAAAGTGCCTCTGACATCTCCAGTAGCATTTTCATCGGGAAACAATTGAACAAATTCTTTTCTTGTTCTGATGCCTGACCAGCCCCCATCCATCCCTTGGGTCGCGGCATCCATTGTTCCTCCTATAGAAGCGTGCAAAATGAAGCTCATACCTCCGCCTGTAGCTCTAATAGCATTACCGTCATTGATCACCGGGAAAATAAATTCATTTTGCGCTCCATTGACATTATTGTCAGCTGCAAATAAATATCGGTATGGCACATCTGCAAAACTGTAAGCTGAATTAATAACATCATTGCAGGCCGCTATTGCCTCATCATTCTTTGCCGTTCCGCTATATACTTTTGCATTAAGATAAATTTGCGCCAATAAAAATTTAGCAGCTGTTTTATCTATTCTTCCGTATTCATTTGCTCTTGAAGCGGCAAGGCTTTTGTCTAAATCTTTCAATTCGGATTCAATGAATGCAAAAACTTCTGCTCTTGCTTTTTGTTCGGGATAGAAAAAACCAACTGGGTCCTTCTCCGTGATAATAGGCACATTACCAAAGAGATCCATCAAATTATAGTATGAAAATGCTCTTAAGAAGCGGGCCTCTGCCCTAAAGGTGGTAATTTCACTTTTCAGGCTGGCATCAACACCTCTTTCTGCTAATTTTTCATCTGTGGTTTGCCTTAAAAATTCATTAGCAATACTAATATGGTAAAAAGCTCTGGAATACAATCCATATAAGAATTGATTATTGGTGCTCCACGTCTGAAAATTTAATGCTGGCAGACCATCATCTCCCCACGATACAATAGCTTCGTCCGTTGTAAACTCTTGCATTGCAAACAATAACCTCAAATAGCTGCTAAAATCTCCTCCAATTCCAGCAATATCAGCAATTCCATCACCATCATTTCCTCCGACATATAAACCTGCATACAGCTTAGCCAATCCTTGTTTATAGGATGAGGGGTCTTTAAAAAAGGAATCTGATAAAAATTCATCATCGTCTTTTGGGGTCACTTCTAGGTCGCTTGTACACGAAGTAAGCACCATATTTAATCCAAAAATGAATAGAAGAAAATAAGCTATATATTTAAATGATATTTTCATTTTTATTTTTTTAAAATTTGTTCATGAATGTACTATTACAAATTGGCATTAACTCCAAAGAAGTAAGTTCTGGCTCTTGGATAAACATTACCATCAATGCCATTAAACTGTTCAGGATCCAAACCGTCGTATTTTGTGAAAGTCAAAACATTTTGAACTCCTGCAGAAAATCTCAATGCGGCAGACTTTAATATCTTTTTCCCTAATGCATAGCCTATTGTCAGGTTATCTAATTTTATGAAAGATGCATCTTTTATGAAATAATCAGAATAGTTGCGTTGGGTTCCATTTGAATTAGTTTCAGCATCAAAACCCGTGTTATAATAATCTATAGTAACATTGGCCAAATCAGTTTCTCTTCTTAAGCCTGCCTGCAGGTATCCTTTATCAGAGCTTATATTGTCAAAAACATAATTTCCTAAACTAGCTCTCCAATTCATTGTAAAATCAAAATTTTTGTAATTCAATGTGCTGACAAAGCCAAACGTATAATCCGGTGCCGCTTTGTGAAGCCTGTAACGGTCCTCGGTGTTAATTTGCCCGTCTTTATTTCTATCTGCGTAAGCTCCTTGGATCGGTCTTTTATTTGCATCATATAGCTGCTCATAAACATAAAAGGTATTGGGAGCAAATCCTACAGAGTTAATTTGTATCTGATTACCATTACCACCTGCAATACCTCCAGTGGTATATCCTTGAAAACCCGGAACAGTAAAGCCTAAATTGGTTATTTCCTGTTTAATATAAGTTGCATTAAAAGCTAAATTCCAGTTTAAATTATCATTTTTTATAATGTCTGATTCGATGCTAAATTCAACACCATCTGTCTTTACGCTGCCTACGTTAGAAAAACCCTGATTTCTCATATTCGCGCCATCAGGATAAGCAATAAAAGCTAAAAGATCATTTGACTTTTTATTAAAATAGTTGATGGATCCTGTTATTCTATTATTGAATAATCCATAATCTAAACCTATATTGGCTTCAGCTAATTCTTCCCATTTAATGTCTGGATTATAACCTTCAGTTCTTGCTACCCTGTAGATAGTGTTTCCAAAAATATACTGAGAGTTCACCGTGCCCAAAGTCACTCTTTTTAGATAATCGTACGAAGCACTAATATCCTGCTGTCCAGTCTCACCATACCCTAATCGTAATTTAAGATTTGATAAAGCACTATTATCTTTCAAAAACGACTCACTTGAAATGTTCCATGCGAAAGCAGCGCCTGAAAAATTACCCCATCTGTTTTTTTCAGAAAAACGCGAAGTACCGTCTCTTCTATAATTCAATGTTAATAAATACCTGCCATCATATCCTAGATTTACACGACCAAAGTAAGACTGCAAATTAATATCTGGATCCGTTTGAACATCAGGCTCAGTACCGGGAACTCTTACATTATTAGTTGTAAATCCTTCTCTTTGAAACATTTGATAGTTATAGCCTGCCGTAACATCAGTTTTAAACTTTCCTAAATCTTTGCTATAATTAAAATAGGCATTTAAGTTTTTATTTTGGCGCGAGTCCGTATAATGCGTATTTCCTCCTTTATTCACCCAATTTCCTGAGCTAAAAACATTAGGCTGATATCCAGTGGCACTTTCAGTGCTTATATCTATAAATCCGTTGCTATCAAATTTATCAATGCCCAATTCAAGCACAGCCCTTAAATCTTCAAAGAAATGCAAATTATAATCTAACCTTACATTTCCCCATTTTCTAGTAGAGGTTGAACTGTTGTTCGTCTGATCTAATAAAGCCACAGGGTTCCTTCCTGGCAATAAGGGTAAATTGCCATTTGCTTCTAACCATTCGAAATATCCGCCATAACGAGATCCCGTCTGGTATACTGGCTGCGTAGGATCAAATCCTATTGCATTGCCAATTACAGCGCCTTGATTTTGAAATCTATTTTTACCAAAAGACAAATTACCGCTAATATCAACTTTTAAATGGTTATCAAATAAAACAGGATTCATAGTCAATGAAGCAGTAGTCCTCTCAAAGCTTGTATTTTTTAATATTCCAGGGTTGTTAATGTTGCCTAAAGAAAGCCTAACAGGAAGCTTGCCAAATAGCGCACCGCTTGCGGATACATTATTGTTGGTTGTCAGTACAGTATGAAAAATTTCATCTTGCCAATTTGTATTGGCAGTGCCTAACAATGCCTTCTGAGCTGCTGAACCTTTTTCATTTACTAAATTCCGAAATTGATCAGCACTCAATACATCGACTGTATCAGCAACAGTATCCACGCCGGTTTGAGAATTGAATGAAACCTTCATTCCAGCCTTAGAGCCTTTCTTTGTTGTAATTACAATTACACCATTTGCAGCCCTAGATCCATAAATTGCAGCCGCAGATGCATCTTTTAAAACTGTAAACGACTCAATATCATTAGGATCTATTGTAGCCAAAATACTTGTAGCCCCGTTCGGTACCGCATTACTAGTGGGAAGTCCGTCTATTACAATTAAAGGTTCGTTTGAAGCATTTAACGATGAGCCTCCTCTAATTCTAATGTCCGCTTTTGCTCCAGGCGCTCCTCCGCCTGTTATATTCACGCCTGAAATACGGCCCTTAATTAAACTCTCAGAAGTAACGTTAATCCCTTTATTAAAGTCTTTTGCTGCAATTTGTGAAACAGAACCTGTTGCATCTTTTTTCTTAACAGTTCCGTAACCTACCTGAACTAGAACTTCTTTGAGCTGGTTTGCATCTTCTTCTAAAAAAACATTTAATGTTTTTTGTCCTGTGTAATCAATGGTCTGGGTTTTGTATCCAATGAAAGAAACAACAATTTTGTTTCCGCTTCTAACATTTGACAGTTGGAAATTACCGTCAAATCCCGTAGATGCACCGTTTGGAGCACCTTGTACATTTAAATTTACTCCCGGTATTGGCTGACCCGTCCTTTTGTCAGCAACAGTACCGCTTAACGTGTTCTGGGCTAATACTGTAAAAGGCACCAATAGGAATAAAAATAACAACTTTCTGTAAATTGTTTTCATAAGTTTGGTTTAAATAAGTTTGGTTGTTAGTAATACTGATTTTGCAAAATCGCTATGACCTAAGGAGAGATTATTTCGATTTCGCTGAAACAAAATTATGAAGCGTTTAAAGTCTTAATTTTGACAATAAAAAAAATGTAGCTAAACGAGTTACCGCATATACACAAACACCTTAAAAACAAACAATTAACACCATTTAACACCTGTAAAAAGTAGTGCCTATGTAGTAAAAAATCAGATTTGAGCTAGGCAAATCGCATTTGCAAAAAAGTTAGTTTAACATTAGATTTATTATGCTAGTAAAAATTGTTAATTCTTTAATGCTCTGCGCTTCAATCGAAATATTTTAAATTAAAATGCCTTAAAAAAACTAATTGGTTTGATCTCTCTCAATAATCCTGAAGGCACAAAATCTAATATATTTTGTAGAAGATTTTCTGATTTGATCCTTAAGTGTTGATAATGCAGAATATGCAGGAAGATTTTTAATTCTGTCCACCGCCAAAGGTTTGTTTCAATAGTTTTTTCTTGCTAGGAATCTCCAAAGCCATAACTGAAAATTCATAATTCCCCCAAAAAAAAGTCACAAAACAGGAAGGAGAAACTTTAAGTTATCAGGCTAAATACGCAAAGGCAGATCAGAAATTGAATTTTCAGAGTAGCATCCTTGCCGAAATGGCGGGATCTTTTGAGGCTGATATACCGAATATATCTTTTAATTGTGAATATGGTCCGCTTTTGAATGCTGATGGCTAAAAAGCCATCTATCATTAAAAACTTGAAGGAGACTAAACTTCTAGAAATATTCAGCACCATAATCGTTGGAGGCTCAACTGAAAGAAAGCATTCTAGGAAGTACTTATGGGGATGCATCTTGGAATTGAAATTTTCCGAGTTGAAGTAAAAAAAAATGAATAGAACTGTTTGCACTATGAAGATAAAAACCCCTCAAATTGCTTTGAGGGGTTTAGGGATAATAAAACAGCTTTCGATGCTATTTAAACAATTAAATAGGTAAAATTTCCAAAGTCATTAGTCTCTATTTCAATTCAACAATACTAATAGCATAACCGCCTCCCGGAGCAGTATATTGCGCTAATTTAGATTTACTATTAACTTTTATCTTTCGAATACTATAAGCCTGCGGATTGGTTTTGTAATGCGCTTCTTTTGCATCTGCATAAATGGTTGCTTGGTAATTTTTACCTTTTTCTAGGAAATCCAAAGTAATAGATGAAGTTCTTGATCTTTCACCATTTACGCTACCTATAAACCAATTCTCTGTTCCTTTCGCTTTTCTTGCAACTGTAATGAATTCTCCAGGGTCAGCTTCTAAATATTTACTCTCACTCCAGTCTACAGCAACATCTTTAATAAATTGGAAAGCATCTGGAAAACGCTCGTAATTTTCCGGCAAATCAGCAGCCATTTGCAATGGGCTGTACATTGTTACGTACAATCCTAATTGATTTGCCAAGGTGCTGTTTAAATGCGAAGTGTTTTCTGGATTAATTTTGCTGATATTCATTTCAAAAATTCCAGGAGTATAATCCATTGGGCCGCCAATTAATCTGGTAAATGGCAAAATTGTAACGTGATTAGGCTTGGATCCCCCAAAAGCCTGGTATTCTGTTCCTCTAGCCGATTCATTTCCAATTAAATTTGGATAAGTTCTGCAAATCCCTGTTGGACGAATCGCTTCATGTGCGTTGACCATGATTTTATAGTCTGCCGCTTTTTCAATTGCAAACTGATAATGATTGACAAGCCATTGATTATAATGATTTTCACCGCGCGGAAGGATTGACCCCACATAGCCGCTCTTTACAGCATCATAACCATTGTCTTTCATAAAACGATAAGCCTTGTCCATATGACGTTCATAATTGCGTGTAGAGCCGGAAGTTTCGTGATGCATGATTATTTTAATCCCTTTCGATTTGGCATACTCCTGAATTCCTTTTACATCAAAATCAGGATAAGGGGTTACAAAATCAAAAACATAATCTTTAGACTGGCCAAACCAATCTTCCCAGCCTTCGTTCCAACCCTCTACCAATACCGCACTAAACCCATTTGCAGCTGCGAAATCAATGTATTTTTTTACATTAGCCGTATTGGCGCCATGTTTTCCGTTGGGTTTAGCTTTTGCATAATCGGTAAGCCCTAATTGCACTGTTGGATATTCATCGGTATAGGCCCAAGTGCTTTTCCCTGTAATCATTTCCCACCAAACCCCAACGTATTTCATTGGTTTAATCCAAGAAGTATCCTCGATTTTACAAGGATCATTTAAGTTCAAAATCATTTTTGAAGCCAAAATTTCCGTGGCATCATCACTTGCCATAATAGTTCTCCAAGGCGATTGGCAAGGTGCCTGCATATAGCCTTTATCACCTTTGGCGTCTGGCGTTAACCACGATTCAAAAACCATATTCTTGTCATCCAAATTCAAATGCATACATGAATAATTAATTAAGGCGGCTTCATGCAGATTGATAAAAAGCCCATCTGCTGTTTTCATCATCAGGGCCGTCTGGACTCCTGTCGGCGAAAAAGATTGCTGCGAAACATTTTCGGTAGTGGCTTTTTTAGTCAAACCTCTTATTTCAGACAATTTAGAAGTCGTATAATCGTATTCCTGAGTATCATAATCTCCTGGAATCCAGAAAGCGGTATGGTCTCCATTCATTGCAAACTGGCTTTTTTCTTCTTTAATAATAAAATAAGTTAGATTTTTTTGCAAAGGAAATTCATAGCGAAAGCCTAAACCTTCGTCAAACAATCGGAAACGGATAACCAGCTGTCTATCGGTTCCTTTTTGGTTTAGGGTTACCGCCAATTCATTATAATGGTTACGAATGCTGGCTACTTCTCCCCAAACTGGCTTCCAGTTTTCGTCAAAAGTACTCTTGGCAGAATCAATAACTGTGAAATCATTCAGTAATGATTTTGAATCATTTTTCAGCTCCAATCCCAGTTTGCTCGGCTTAATAACTACCTTGTCCTTATAATTCAAGCTATAAATGGGTGTGCCATCACTTTGTAAAGAAAACTTCATTTGAAATTTTTGATTGGGAGATTTTAATTGCTGCGCCAACAAGCTATTAGATGCCAGGCACAGCAAGGTCAATAGTAAGAAATGTTTCATTTGAATTGAGTTAATAAAATTAATGGTTTGTTTTAGCTTTTTTAGTTTCATCAAATTTAAAGCGTTTTTTCGGCCACAATTCTTGCTATGATGGTTTGGTAGCAAAAAGTCAGCCCTAAAAAGCATAATGAATTTATTTTAAATAACTTAACGATACTTAATCCTACGAAAAAGTAGTAATTTGGTAGAATAATAAAAGCCTTTTTACTATAAGAAGAGTAAAAAGGCGGCAAATTTTAAAAAAAACTATATATTAGTCTCTATTCGCATCACATTTGCTTCAAATTTATCCCGAGGACCTAAAGCTTTATTTCTTAGTTTGGTTCTGTAATTATAAATCGTAGATAAAGAATAGCGCAAAAAATCCGCAATTTTTACACTATCTGAAATTCCTAGTCGGATTAAGGCATATATTCGCAATTCAGTATTCATCAACTCTCCGGGTTTTAATTTAATACACTCATTATCAATAAGCAATTCATTAAATTCTTCAATGAAATTTGGAAAAAGAGACAAAAAAGTCTTGTCAAAATTTTTGTAAAATTCTTTTAATTCCACTTCAATGAATTCTTTAGATTTCACGGCTTTGACTAATTCGGCTGTTTTTCCACTGGAAAGAATAACATTCAATCTACGCTGATATTCCTCTAACTTGCTAATATATAGCGAGCACTGATCCATATAACGCCCAATGTAAATTTCCTTAACCAAATTAGCCTCTATAAGCGTTGAGTTGGCATAATTTAATCTTTCATTAAAACTGTTCAACTCTTTATTTAATTCAACGAGCTTACTGTTTGCCAAACTAATTTCCCTTTTGGCTACGGATTTTTTTTTCATCTCTTTAAATAGCAAAACCAAAGCAACCATTAACAATAGAGATAAAATACTCACACTTATTAAAAACATTATCAATTGCCAACGGTTGGTTTCATTCTGTTTTTGATAAGCTAGATCGATGATAGACAGCATTCTAGAAATTTCGTAGGTCCTCAAACGGGCATTGCAAAAAAGCGCATCTTCCAAAGAGCGTTGGATATATTTATAGGCCCGGTCTACATCATCTTCTTTATACATGATAAAAGCCAAAGATCGAAGTGAAATGTATTCCCTTTTATCTAATTTCAAATCTGAAATTGCCGATTTGATTAACCACTTTTTCTCCTGATGGAAATTTTTCTTCTTTTGGTAGGTTCTAGATATAATATAGGCTACGATTGCTCTATCAGGATCATTTTTATCCATTTTATAAAAATAATCGTGCAACATTTGAAGGGTCTTGTCATATTGCCTTTTTTCAAACAAAATATTCGCTTGAGTAATAACATTCGATTTTGACTCGTACTTAAAAACGGAATCCCGAAACTGTTCGCTCAATTGTTCGTAGCTTTTTTTTTCCTGTTTGGAGGCGGCATATATGGACATATACAGATACAGGGAACTCTGTACGCCGTAGTAGAAGCTCTTAATTTCAGGCGTAGAATGTATATCGATCCCTTGCAAAATATCGGTTGCTTCTTTATACATCCCCAAAGTTCCCATAATAGATGCTAAATTCAATTTTGCAGTATTAATTTTGGTTAAATCCTTTAAGATGTTAGCCGCTATTAAACTTCTACGGGCATAATTTAAAGCTGAATCTGACTGATAAGCCCTGTATTCATTATATAACTTTTCAAATATCTCATATTTCTGAACGTTCGTAGAAGTTAATTTCTTCAAACTGACAAGTTTACTTATTTCAGTTTCCTTTTTATTATGATAGATTTCTCTTTTATCAATAGCAGCATCTAATTCATCTAACAATGAATTAATTTCATCTTGAGAATATAGTTGTGCAGGAAGGCAGATAATAAGGAATAAAGTCCAAAATTTATTCATTCTGTGTTTATTTTGTTTAGATTAAGTTTATAGTTTAATATTATTATCTTGCATTATGAAATCCACCAAAATCAAAAGTCGTGGCTCAAAACGCATCATCATGAAAAGATTTTAAGGATTGATCACTACATAAAAAATCTGCTTGATTTCATCCCCCTGACACAGAAGCCAATATCGTTGAGCTCCAATTCCGGCGAAGGCCAGGTTAGTGTCGCATTATATCGCCAGTGTCCTTCAGCGGCCTTTCCTGCTTCAATCTTTCCTCCCGTCCCCGTAAGTGACGTTCTGCTTTTATCAACAGAAATATAATCAGCATCTACTCTTTGAAACAAATGTGAAATTTCTCTCTGCGTGTTCTTAATCGATTCTCTTGAACCTAAGACATGGCTGGAGATTGCATTTCCATCAATAAAATATTTCCTGTTTTTCCAATTGTGCTTGAAATCCAATCCGCCGGAATACGCTGCTTTTCGCAAAAGCAGAAATTGCGGTTCATCCGTATTTCTGCTGGTTGCCGTTACAATTGCTCCCAAAAAACTATTTCGGCCGTTAAAATCCTTTTAACATAACCAACAAGATTATTGGTAAGCGGTTCTATATGCACTTCTTGTCGTTCTTGACCACTATCGATTTTGACATATTAGTCTGTCATTACACTTTCCAGAATACCGAGAGACCAACCGTTCTTTAAATTAATCACTCTTTACTCTCGATATTTATGACAAATGAGAACCCCGGTCTTTTATCATGGTAGCTGTCAGTATTAACGTCAACCGACCGCCATCAAAGCCATCACTTCTCGACAAACGTTTTATGATTATCCGGTTCATTACCATATTATCTAAAAGCAAAGTACAGGAATTTGGAATCACAGAGTATTTTAGATTTCGTCTGCTCTGTTGGCGGTGTATTCTCATCAGAAAGATTTCCTATAAAATCTGTTTGCCCCCTCAATATCCAAACAGGCATCGTGTTCCTAATGATTTTATGGCATTAACTTTCTTTTCGATTTTGGAAATATCCTATCCTAAACAAATAAAAAGAGAATAGGAATGCCAGAAAAAAAACCGCATTTCATTGTATAGCCGTACAATTTTATTTGGGTTTAAATTATTTGAATTTTGGGTATGAATTATTTCTTGATTTTAGCCCAATTGCGTAACAATTCCCGTCAGCGCTTCCAAAATAAACAGTGTTATTGGAAATAAAAGGAGAAGAAACAATGGAGCCCAATTTATAAAATTGATCCATCACGGTTTTATTGACATCGTAAAAAGAAAAATCAGCCCCTTTGGCAGCATAAGAAAAGTCAAGGAAGCCATTATTTAATATTTCAGAGGCATATAACATTCTGCTATCTGTGCTGAAACAGTTCCATTGCTTGCCCGAAGATTGAACGTTTACTGCAAAGAAATTACCGGTAAAATCTCCAAAGTAAGCCGTATCACCAGCAATCGCCGGAGAAGAATATACATAACCGTTTGCTTTAAACTTATATAATTCTTTTCCACTTTTTGCATCCAGGGCCAACAGTGCAAAAGTGTCGGATGTGCCGACATACAGAACGTCATTCGCTACAACTGGCGAACTGATAATCCAGGAATAAGCCGCGTCATACTTCCAAACCAATTTTCCGGTTTTGGCATTGAGCGCAAATAAAAAAGGATCACGAGCGCCAAAATAAACCATATCATTAGCAACTGCTACGCTAGATTCAATTCCTTTAAAGCCCAATTGCATTCCTGTTGCAAATTTCCATTGCATTTTTCCAGTCTCTGTATCTACGGCATACAGATTAGCATCCCAACTACCAATATAGAGTGTGTTCTTATACAGGACAGGACTGCAGTGAATCGATCCTTTTGCCGCAAATTTCCATTCCAACTCTCCTGTATTTGCATTGAGTGCATATACATTCCCATCACTGCTGCCAAAGAAAATTCTTGGATTTTTATCGTCGGGTTTTATAACAGGAGAGGACAAAAAGAAATCCCACAAATCATCCATGCATTTGTCCACAGGCTTAAAACTCAGAAAACCTATTTCGTCAAACCACTTTTCTCCACCTGTTTTGAATTTCCATTTCATATGACCTGTGTGGATATCAAGAGCATAATAGTAGCCATCAAAACTTCCAATATAGACAGTGTTTTTGAAAACTGCCGGAGAGCTGTGTACCGCACCTCCCGTTTTAAATTTCCAATGTGTTTTGCCCGTTTTCTGATTGATAGCATAAAGATTGCCATCCTCACTACCTATATAAACAATACCATTATAAACAATAGGTGAAGAAAATATTTTTCCACTTGTTTTAAAAGCCCATTTTAAATCGCCTAATAGCATGTGTTTATCTCCGTTAAAAACGCGATTTTGAAATACACTTACAGTTGTGTTTTTTTTCTGCTGTCCAAAAACTGGTAAACTGCTTATTCCAAAAAGAATTCCTATTACTGCAATTAAATACATTGGCTTCATGCTCGGTTTGGTTAGTTTTTTTTTATGACTTGTAGAATTTCTAGCATTTGCAATAAATGCTAAAGACATTAAAATCAAGAAAAAAAAGATTTTTTTTTTCATCTTTGGTTATTTTTTAAGTTAGTTTTTGAACGAAAGTTATTTTTCTTTTTCATTCCAAAAAAAGAATTTATTTAAACAACATGATTTGCATTGCAGACAACAATTTTGATTTGAAATAAAGCCTTATTTTTGCATTAATATAAAACTTGACCAATTGGGGCAAATCAGCTACAATCCCGAAAACAAATCTCAAAAGATAAAACTCTATACCTTGTACTGGTTGGGTTATATTTTACTGTTTAGTATGATCCAGGGACTTCCGGAAGACGATTTCATTATGGCTTGGCGAAACGAATGGTACAGCGTTTTGCCTAAGATACTGTTCGTGACTATTATTGTTGAGTTTTTAATGCCTAATTTGTTATTTAAGAAAAAAACTGCCATTTTTATCGGTTGCTATGTTCTTCTGATTCTAGTTTTTGCATTCTTGCAGCGGCTAATTGACAATTATATAATATTACGTTATTATATGACTTTCTGGAAGAGAGAACCTCTTTTGTCGGCACCAGTCTTTTTGTACAATGTGAGTAAATTACAATTTGTAGTTACAACGCCAATTGCATTTAAACTTTTATATTATTTAGCAGAAGAAAAAAATAAGGTCCAGACGATTTTATCCGAAAAGCTTCAAGCAGAATTATCCTCGCTCCGAAACCAGTTCCATCCACATTTTCTATTCAATGTCCTGAATAGCTTATACTCTAAAATTTTGAACAAATCAGATGATTCTGCTGAAATTGTGATTAAAATATCGGATCTGCTTCGGTTTTCGATTTACGATTTGAACAATAAAAGTATCTCTCTGCAAAACGAAATAGATTATCTCAAAAATTATATTTCGTTACAACAGCTGCGTTTTGAAAATCAGCTTCAATTGAGTTTTAGCCTTTATGGAAATGTTGAGAATCATTTTATTGAGCCTTTTTTGATACTTCCATTTATCGAAAACAGCTATAAGCATTGTTTAGATGAGAACAATCAGGGCTGGATTACAATTGCTATTAATGCAAGCGATGAATGGCTTGTGGTTAAAATTGAAAATAGCCTGCCTGAGCATTATAATACTATAGGAGATAATGTGCGCAGCGGAATTGGAATTGCAAATGTAAAAAGGAGATTAGAGCTGCTATATCCTGCAAAACATACTTTGACCATAAAAAATGAGATGTTAAGTTTTTTTGTTTCCTTAAAAATAAAGATAAAAGATGTCAGCAATTAATTGTATTATAATTGAAGATGAATTACCGGCCTCTATTTTACTGGAACTTCATATTGCGAAGTTTGATTTTCTGGATTTGAAAGGAAAATTTACCAGTGTTTCCAATGCGCAGAATATTTTAAAATCGCACAAAATTGATCTTATTTTTTTAGATATAAATTTACCGGGAAAATCAGGAATAGAATTTGCCAAAAGTCTGCATGCAGAAACCGCTGTAATTTTCACAACTGCTTATACAGAATATGCTGTCCAAGGATTTGAGATTGATGCTCTCGATTATATTTTAAAACCAATTTCTCTAGAACGTTTTACGAAAGCTATAAATAAATACAGTAAAGCCAGAGAGTTCAATGAAACGATATTACATTCTAAAAAACAAGAGAAAGAAAATCCGTTTATTTTTGTGAAATGTGAAAGAAAGATGGTGAAACTTTTTCTGGAAGAAATAAGCTATTTTGAATCTCAAGGCAATTATTTGTTGATTTTTACCACTACAGAATGTTATAAGACCTACCAATCCATTACTGAAATGCAAGAGAAACTGCCTGAAGGTTTGTTCTGTAGAATTCATCGTTCATTTTTAGTAGCAACAAATAAAATAACAGGCTTCAGCACTAGTATTGTCAATATCAAAAATAAGCAATTGCCTATCGGAAGATTTTATCATGCATACGTATCTCGTATCTTAAATTCTTTACATAATTACCACTGATTTCTGTCGATTCCACTCCACTTCTTATGGATGTAATATCCATTACTATTACAGGGGTATGTTATAAAAGTGCTATAGAGGGTTTTCATAGGAATTAATTTTGGCCTGGATATTACTTTTTGCAAATTCGGATTCTAATTCTATAAATGCTTCATGTATACTGGTATTGATAAATTCATCAACAGATGATTTATCATGAAAAGAAACAATCTGCTTTAGGCGCTCTTTCCAAGATGCTCCCGACCAGGGAACGGTAGTGCGGGAAAAATCTTTTTCATAATACTTTCTATCTATAGAAAGAGCTTTCATAAGACTTACTATAAAGAGCAGCATTATTATTGAAAACGGAAGTGCAGTAATCAATGTCATGCTCTGAAGTGCTGCCAAACCACCGGCATTAAGAAGCATCAATGCAAGCACTGCCAAAAGAATTCCCCAGCTTATTGTCTGCCATTTAGGAGAATTTTCAGCATTTTTGGTTGCAATGCTATTCATTACAAAAATTCCACTGTCTGCTGAAGTTACAAAGAAAATAATAATGATCGAAATTACAATGAAACTCAACGCTCTTGTCAGAGGAAGATATTCCAAAAAACTAAACATCAAAGCATCAGGATTACCCGCTAATGCACTCAGTGCGCCGTTGGCTGTATGCAAATCAAACCAAATGGCGCTTCCGCCAAAAACAGACATCCAGATAAAATTAAACAAGGTCGGCAATATCAAAACAGCGCCAACAAACTCTCTAATAGTTCTGCCCTTAGAAATTCTAGCAATAAAAAGTCCAACATAAGGCGACCACGAAATCCACCAAGCCCAGTAAAGAATGGTCCAGTTATAAAACCAAGGCTGGGTATTTTCTTCATAAATGTGCGTATTAAAAGTAAGGCTGAAAAAACTATTGATATAAGTCCCGATTCCTTCTGTAAAACTACCAATAAGATAGACCGTCGGACCCAGAATCAATACAAAAAGAAGCAAAAGTATTACACTTGCAATATTGATTCCGCTGAGAATTTTAACTCCTTTATCCAAGCCACTCACCGCTGAAAAAATGGACAAAGAAACTAATACGGCAACAATCATAACCTGATAAACAAAACTGTTTTCAGGCACAACATTCAACATCTGTAACCCTGAATTGATCTGCACCACACCAAAGCCCAGCGTTGTAGTAATTCCAAAAAATGTACTGCAAAGCGCAAAAACATCAATTATATTTCCCCACCTGCCTTTAATTTTATCTTTCAATTAAGGATAAAAGCAACTCCTAAGCGAGAGCGGCAATCTGTATCGGTATGTAAAATAAGCTAAGGAAAGCCCGACCACTCCATAAATTGCCCAAGCATGGATTCCCCAATGAAAAAAGGTATAAAGCTGGGCATTCTGAGTTCTTTGAACAAGAGTTTTTCCAGCAAAAATTTCATTGGAATAATGCTGCATCGGTTCCCCAACGCTAAAATACATCAAACCAATTCCCATTCCTGCAGCAAAAAGCATTGAAATCCACGAGAAAAAAGAATAATCTGGTTTGCTATTATTCCTTCCAAGCCGGATATTTCCGTATTTGCTTATCATTAGATAAATCAAGAACAAAACAAAAATGGTAACTGACCAAACGTATACCCAGTTCAGATTAACAAAAATGAAATTTTTCATGACATTCAGAAGATCTTCAGTAAAGCCTGGAGAAATAGCCGACAGCACACAAATTCCTATAATAAAAACCAAACTGGGCACCGTAACACCTATACTAAGTGTTGTTTTTTTTTGTGAAATTGCTGCATATAATTTCTAATAATTAGGTTAAATGAAAAATAATCAGAAAAAATCCGATATTAACTTTAAATTCCAAAGAAATATAAAACTAAATACAAGCTGTTACAAATGAAGTTTTGACAGAGAAGATAACAGACCTACCTAACAAATATAAAGAAAATAAATAAAAAACAGGAATTAAATCAAATATGGAGTTGCCTTCAAAAGTACCACAAAAAGTTTAGGCGGATTTGCAAAGAATTTTCCATTTCAAATTTTATGGCAGAATCCTGCCCTTAAGCCTTTACCTTGCACCTAGTTCCTTAAAATCAAGCTCTTCACCGCTGAGATTTGAATGGCAGAGCGTCTTTTTTAAAAAATCAGAAATCATGTAAACCATTCAATGAATAGGCAGATTGCTTTTTTTTTACTGAACTACTTATTAATCTACTGTTCTACTGAAGCTAAAATTTGGTTTGCTTCTCTAATGATCTTTCAAAAAGAAGGGAAACTATTTTTTTCAATTAAAGCCATAGAACGAATATCAATTAGTTTCAACTTGCCAAAATGCTTATAATATTATGGATTATGGTGGAAGTCTTTATTTTTTAAAAGACAAAAAAATAAAATTATCTCAATGAAAGTGAGCCTGTCCAGAGCCCGGAATATAGAATTCATTAAATTACCTTAAACTCTATTATTCAGAATACAGAATTCACAATACCTATTTTACTTAACAAATTATCCCATATTATTTTCTCGGGAATAATTTAAGAAATCATATTGATTTTTAAATCAATCCCAAACAGTACACCCACACCAAACTCATAATGCCAATAAAAGACAACCCCTGCTTGCAGGCCAAATCTCGCCTAGTGCTTAAAATTTTGGTTTAAAAAATTCCGTTGCAATAAAAAAACATACCACATCATCAGACAGCAGGCTCATCTCTCCCTGTCTGGCAGTTTAACTCTTCTCAGCTTTAAATTTAATAGCTGTTTATGGAAATAGTATCGGCAAGATTCTCCGAGCTGATGAATCCCGAAATATATTCCTCCACTTCCCTGCGATGCTCGGGTAGCGTTTCAAAGCTGTTAATATGAAACTCATCGTCCTGGTCCATAATGTGGATAATTTCTGTATAGCCCTTTGATATAAGGCTGCCCTTTAATCTGATAAAGGTGAGCTGCTGGCGGGGGTCCAAATCTTTTCTCACTTTTAATCGTATAGCTTTTTCCATAGCAAAAGATCTGTTGTTTGAAACTTTTTGTATTCTCATCCCAAATATAAAATTTAATCTTTTTCCGAGATAGTGAAGTATGTTAAAAATTGTAGTTTTCCCAATAAAAACAGCTCTTGATTACTCCGCATTCATTTCCGGATGATCTGGCCGCGTCATGTTATCAAAAAGTAGAAGCTCAGAAAAATACGGTAGTGACAGATTTAGGTTCGAAACGGTCCATCCAATAAATCCGAAATATTTTTTTACGAACGAGTTCGAGTCCTTTTCCCGCTAAGGCAAAAAGCTTAAAAGAAACCTGAAGCTTTTTTTTGTTTTTAACGATCTTTATAACTCTCTTTGTCTACATTCAACATAATTTCAATTTATTTAAATGAAAAATACTCTACTACTGGTTATTTTAATTTGCCAGATTGGTAAAGCGCAGAGTTTAAATCAGAAAGTTATTGTTTTACCTGAAAACACTTCGGTAGAAGATTTCTCTTTTTTAAAGGAAGAAATAAAAGAAGCTCAAGTGGTAATGCTTGGCGAAAAAACACATTTTGACGGAAATTTTTTTGAAATGAAAACCAAGATTGTTGAGTCCTTGCATCAAGAAATGGGTTTTAATACCATCTCATTTGAGTCTGGTATTTATGATGTTTGGAAAGCGCAAAAAAACATTAATAAAGGAGTTATTACTAAAGAAGCCCTAAAAAAGTCATTGTTTACAATTTGGGCTAAACGAAAAGAATTTCAAAATTTCATCAATTATTTTAATCGCAACAAAAAAGATTTAAGCTTTATAACCTCATTTACCGCCCACCTATTTCCACACATTTATTGCAGCCCAGCTGCAGTCAAAAATTGTTTTGTCCATCCTTCTCAATCATGATAATCGGGAGATATCAAATAAAATTTTCTAATAAATAAAGTCAAACCATTGCTTTTATGGCATCGTTTGTTTAAATTTGTGACTCTTATGAAAAATTGGTGCACTAAATTTTTACTTTCAATAGTCATTCTCTTAAATGGATATGGGAATGTTTATGCACACAATAACATTGTTTTATATAAAAAGTTTTCGTTCTGTACTCTTGCAGATCATACTCAAAGTGAATCCAAATTAAATCGAGGACGTTCATTTGAATCTTTTAAAAGAAAAATATGCCTTTTCGATAATGAAGAAAACGAGGATAATTTTTCGGCTACCCAAAAACAGCTTGTAAAAAACAACTACTTTTTAATTTTTCATACAAGTAATCATTTTGTCGTTTCTGCGACTGCTTTTACCCAAAAAGTAAATAACTGCAAAATTTTCAGTTTACTTGACAATAAAGTATATCTGTTATTTCAGGTTTTTAGAATTTGATTTTTAACGCTATTGCTTGCCAATAGCCAATCACTTTATAGTTTTATCCTCTGTGTTCTTTAGTTAGATAATAGACGGATATGAACTTCTATAGTCTATTCCCAAAGACCTTTTTATCTAAAATCGAAAATAAATTACGTTTTAATGCTGAAATAATTATGAAGAGAATTTTCATGATCATGACTTTATGCGCCTTAGTTTTTGCGGGCTGCAATTCAAAAAAAGAAGAAGAAAAAGAGGAAAAAACCAAATTTCTGGTTACCAGTCCGATTGAAAAAGATACTACAATTACAAAAGATTATGTATCTCAGATACACTCTATCCAACATATTGAAATAAGAGCCCAAGAGCGCGGCTATCTTGAAAAAATCTACGTTGACGAAGGACAAATGGTAAAAAAAGGACAGCTCTTGTTTAAAATCATGCCTGCACTTTACGAAGCAGAAATGAAAAAATCCAAAGCAGAAGTAAGTTTCAGCGCAATTGAATACCAAAATGCCAAAAAACTAGCCGATGAAAAAGTGGTTTCTCCAAACGAACTGGCAATGGCAAAAGCCAAACTGGAAAAAGCAGATGCCGAACTGGCCTTAAGCAAAGTTCATCTTCAGTTTACAGAAATCAGAGCTCCTTTTGACGGCATTATAGACAAATTTCATGTTCGTCAGGGAAGTCTAGTTGACGAAGGAGAATTGCTGACAGAATTGGCAGACAACAGCTCAATGTGGGTTTACTATAATGTTCCTGAGTCTGAATATCTGGATTATCAAGAAAAAGCAGAGAAAAACGGCAAAATGAAAGTAAATCTTCTAATGGCCAACAACAAAAAGTTTCCCTACACCGGTGTAGTAGAAACTATTGAAGCCGATTTTGACAATGAAACGGGAAACATTCCTTTCAGAGCTGTTTTTCCTAATCCGAAGAGATTATTAAGACACGGTGAAACGGGAAGCATTCAGATGCCTATTGATTTGAAAAATGCAATGCTGATCCCTCAGAAAGCCACATTTGAGGTTTTAGATAAAAAATATGTCTATGTGATTGACAAAAACAATGCAGTAAAATCCAGAGAAGTTGTTATTGCTGCCGAAATGCCCCACCTATTCGTAATTAAAGAAGGCTTGTCAATTAATGACAAAATACTTTTAGAGGGACTTCGTCTTGTAAAAGAAAATGAAAAGATAAACTACGAAGTTGTAAAACCTCAGTCGGTACTGTCAAATTTAGGACTCTATGCAGAATAACCGAATCTAAAAAAAGAACACATGTTTAATAAATTTATTCATAGACCCGTTTTTGCAATTATAATTTCGATTATAATTGTCTTTATAGGCACGCTTTCAATCAAGCAGCTTCCAATATCGCAATTCCCGCAAATTGCGCCCACGACCGTAAACATCTTTATCGCTTATCCGGGTGCAAGTGCCGATGTACTGGTAAAATCCACTTTAATTACATTAGAGAATTCACTAAACGGCACGCAAGGCGTTCGTTATATGGCAACAGATGCCACGAGTGCTGGAGAAGCGACACTTAGAATCATATTTGAACCAGGAACAGATCCTAATGAAGCCGTAATCAGGGTTAAAACAAGGGTAGATCAGGTAATGCCATTATTACCTGAACTGGTTCAGCGTGAAGGAGTTGTTATTACTCCTATACAGCCAAGTATGCTAATGTATGTCAATCTTTACTCGAAAAGCAAAAGCATGGATGAGAAATTCCTCTATAACTATGCCGATGTCAAAATGATTCCAGAAATCAGCCGTGTAAAAGGTGTTGCGAGAACACAGATCTTAGGAAGCCGCAAATACGCCATGCGTGTATGGCTGAATCCGGACAGAATGAGAGCTTATAAAATTTCTGTTGAAGAAGTTATGCAAGCACTTCAGGAACAAAGTATCATTGGCCGTCCAGGTCGATTAGGACAAAGTTCTGGTATAGCAGCGCAATCTCTAGAATACGTATTAACTTACAAAGGGAGATACGACGAACCTAAACAATATGAAAATGTAATTGTACGCGCCAATTCTGAAGGTGAAAGCATTCGCTTAAAAGACATTGCAAAAGTAGAATTAGGAAGTGAGTTTTTCGATATTTACTCCAATTTAGATGGCCATCCTTCTGCCGCAATTGTATTAAAACAAAACTACGGAAGTAATGCAAGTGACGTAATCAATGATGTAAAAGCAAAACTGGAAGAAATGAAAGCGAGTTTTCCTCCAGGAATGGATTATAAGATCAGTTATGACGTTTCGCAATTCTTAGATGCTTCTATTGATCAAGTGGTTCATACTTTGAGAGATGCATTCATTTTGGTTGCTTTGGTTGTGTTTATATTTTTAGGAGATTGGCGTTCTACTTTAATTCCGATTATAGCGGTTCCTGTATCGTTGATTGGGGCTTTCTTTGTTATTCAGCTGTTTGGAATGTCAATCAACTTGGTAACGCTGTTTTCTTTGGTACTGGCAATCGGAATTGTAGTAGATAATGCCATTGTCGTCGTCGAGGCCGTCCATGCCAAGTTTGAAGAATTCCCGCATATTACGCCTTATCATGCCGTTAAATTAGTATTGGGCGAAATTGGAGGTGCCATTATTGCTATTACAGCCGTTATGGTTTCTGTTTTTATTCCCGTTTCGTTTATGTCGGGACCGGTGGGAACTTTCTACAGACAGTTTTCGGTTACCATGTCCAGCTCGATTATCATTTCTGCTATTGTAGCTTTGACCCTTACTCCTGTTCTCTGCGCCATTCTTTTGAAAAACAACCATGGAAAAGAGAAAAAAGGAAATATCTTGACAAAATCGCTTGATGCTTTCAACAGATGGTTTGAAAGGCTTACAGGCCGTTATGTTGCTGTTCTAAAAACAATTGTAAGCCGAAGAGTATTGACTTTTGGAATCCTGATTGCGTTTTGCGCTTTCATTTTTATAGAAAACAAAGTGCTTCCTTCAGGATTTATTCCTAGTGAAGATCAGGGAACCATTTACGGAATCATACAAACGCCGCCAGGTGCTACATTAGAAAGAACCAATCAGGTTGCTCAGAAATTGCAGAAAATCTGCGAAAAGGTTGAAGGCGTTGAATCGGTTTCTTCTCTGGCAGGTTACGAAATCATGACCGAAGGTCGTGGTTCTAATGCTGGAACCTGTCTGATTAACTTGAAATCATGGTCAGACAGAAAACATTCTGTAACAGAAATCATGGAAGAACTCGAAAAGAAATCTAAAGATCTGGGTGCTGTTGTAGAATTTTTTGAACCGCCAGCAATTCCTGGATTTGGTTCTTCTGGAGGTTTTTCTATGCGTTTATTAGACAAAACAACCAGCACCAATTATCAGGAATTTGATAAAATCAACAAGCAGTTTATGGCCGAACTGGGCAAACGTAAAGAACTTTCTGGTCTGTTTACTTTCTTTGCCGCCAATTATCCGCAATACGAACTAGAGATTAATAATGATCTGGCTATGCAAAAAGGCGTTTCTATCGGCAAGGCAATGGAAAACCTAAATATTTTAATCGGAAGCACCTACGAACAGGGATTTATCAAATTTGGAAGGTTTTTTAAATTGTATGTCCAATCTGATCCAAAATTCAGAAGGCTACCATCAGATGTATTGAATCTCTTTGTAAAAAATGATCACGGAGAAATGGTGCCTTATTCGGCATTCATGACACTCAAAAAAACGCAGGGCCCTAATGAGATCACGCGTTACAACATGTATAATTCTGCCGCTATTCAGGGTCAGCCTGCAAAAGGATACACCACGGCAGATGCCATTAAAGCAGTGCAGGAAACCGCTCTTAAAACACTTCCTAAAGGATACGATATTGCATGGGAAGGTCTTTCTTATGATGAAGCTGGAAGAGGCAATGAATCGCTTTATATCTTTTTAGTCGTATTGGCTTTCGTTTACTTTGTATTGGCGGCACAGTACGAAAGTTTTATTATTCCGCTATCAGTAATTCTCTCTATTCCGGTTGGAATTTTAGGCTCTTTTGTCATTCTGCAGATGATGGGCTTGCAAAACGACATTTATGCACAAATTGGGCTTATTATGCTCGTCGGATTGCTCGGTAAAAATGCCGTATTGATTGTCGAATTTGCCGTCCTCAAACATCAGCAGGGCGCCACAATTCTCGAAGCAGCGATTGAAGGTGCAAAGGTGCGTTTTAGACCAATATTAATGACATCATTTGCCTTTATTGCTGGTTTGATCCCATTAATTTTTGCTTCTGGAGCAGGTGCAATCGGCAACAGAACTATTGGAGGATCTGCGCTTGGCGGAATGCTTTTCGGAACCATTTTCGGAGTAATCATAGTTCCTGGACTATATTACATTTTTGGTTCAATGGCCGAAGGCCGAAAATTAATTAAAGGAGAAGAAGAAAGTTCATTGTCAGATGATTTCATACATCATGTAGATGATTTTTCAATAAACAATCAAACGGAGGAAAATGAAGAATAACAGAAACATAAAATACGCAGGTCTTGCCTGCGTATTACTCTCTATAGCGGGCTGTAAAACAACTTCTATTGTAGAAAAAACAGAAAACAAAACAGTACCAGAAAACTATGCAGATAATGGTTTAGATACTCTAAATACAGGAAAAGTAAAATGGAGAAGCTATTTTACAGATGAAAATTTAGAAAATCTGATTGATATAGCATTGAAAAACAATCAGGAATTGAATATTACGCTTCAAGAAATTGAAATTGCTAAAAGCGAAGTAAAAGCACGAAAAGGAGAATATCTGCCTTTTGTAGGCTTTAGCGCTGGTGCTGATGTAACCAAATCCGGAAGATACACCAGCACAGGTTCGGGAGAAGCAACAACAGATATTATGCCAGGCAGAGAAACGCCTGATCCCCTTCCCAATTATCGTTTTGCACTTACATCGAGCTGGGAAATCGATATTTGGAACAAATTGCATAATGCTAAAAAAGCAGCTTTAAACCGTTATTTAGGTTCTATTGAAGGAAAGAATTTTGTAATTACCAATCTGATTGCCGAAATAGCAGATTCGTATTATGAACTTTTGGCTTTGGACAATCAATTAGAAATCATCAAACAAAACATTGATATCCAAACGAATGCTTTAAAAGTGGTGAAAATACAGAAAGAAGCCGCAAGGGTAAACGAATTGGCTGTACGAAGATTCGAAGCGCAGATTTTAAGCACCCAAAGCCTTCAGTTTGATATTCAGCAGCAGATTACAGAAACTGAAAATAAAATCAATTTTTTATTAGGACGTTTTCCTCAAAAAATTGCCAGAAACAGCAGTACTTTCAGCACGATAACTCCAGCTGATGTTCATGCGGGAGTGCCTTCTCAGCTTTTAGAAAATCGTCCAGATATCAAAAAGGCAGAAATGGAATTAATCGCCGCGAAACTGGATATTAAAGCCGCTAAAGCTAAACTTTATCCTTCGCTAGGCATTTCAGCAGGAATTGGATATGAGGCTTTTAATACCAAATATTTACTGACTTCTCCAGAATCTTTATTGTACTCCATTGCAGGTGATTTAGTAGCACCTTTGATTAACAGAAATGCTATTAAAGCAGAATATCTTACCGCGGGAGCCAAACAGATTCAGGCTGTTTACAATTATGAAAGGACATTGGTTAATGCTTATGTTGAAGTGGCCAACCAATTGTCTAAAATCCAGAATACGGCAAAAAGCTATGACTTGAAGTCAAAACAAGTTGAGGCCTTAAATGAATCTATTCAGATATCTAACAATTTGTTTAGTTCTGCCAGAGCAGATTATATGGAAGTTTTATTGACTCAAAAAGATGCTTTGGAATCTAAATTTGAACTTATCGAAACCAAAAAACAGCAGATGAACGCCTTTGTTAATGTTTACAGAGCATTAGGAGGTGGCTGGAATTAGTAGTTTTCATAAATATTTCCATCAGAAAATAGGCCTTCTTTTGTGAAGGTCTATTTTAATTCGGAATGGAAATTGCTGCATTATATTAGAGATATTAAACCCTTTAATTAAATTGATAAAAAAATGAGTTTTAAAGAAGTTATAATTAATGCAGGTGCCCCAAGAGATTTACGGCATCTGCTTAGTTCTTTGCATATAGACCACCAGCAGTCGTTAGAATTATGCTGGGCAATCCGTGGCAGAAAATTGCCCCTTAAAGAATTAAAAATTACGCCGACTGGCATTACAGCAATGAATTGGCCCAGCATTTTGAGATAGAGAAAGAATTTATTTTTCCTATATTAGGAATGGAAAATGAACTCATAAAAAAAGCATTATCTCTGCCAGAAGAATAAAAAAAACATTTTAAAAAAAATCTTGAAATTGAAAAATCATTAAGCCGCATTGAGGAAGATCTTGAAATATTGATACGTTTCGAAGAGAAAAATATATTTGTTTTAATCAGAAACAATATGGCATCTAATCAAATTACAGTAAACACGAAAGGTTTTTTTACAAATAAAATAATAAAGAATGTGAAGACCTCTTTTGGCTTTAAAAAAATCTTTTAACAATCTACTACTAAATTTCTACGTAAAAAATAGAAATTATAAATAACATATTTTAATACATAACCTTGTTTTTTTTAAACAAAAAATATTTACCCGCTCAATGGAAAGACACAAGATAATTCATCGAAATTACTTTAAACTTATGCTTATATCTATTTTTGTTGGGCTCTGTGGGGCATTGCTCGCATTTTCACTAAAAAAGCTGACAGAATTTTTTGAACGCTTCCTGTTTAATATTGCCAGCAATTATTCAATAGGAATAATTTTATTTCCTACCATTGGAATTACCGCGATTTATTTTTTGAGAAAATATGCATTCAAGAATAGGAAAAACAAAGGAATAACCGAAATATATAAAACACTTGATCAGCGCAAAGACCATTTGCCGCTATTTAAAATCCCCTCGCATTACATCAATGGATTTCTAACAGTAATATTTGGAGGGTCAACAGGTATAGAAGTATCCACTGTAGTGGCTGCGGCCACTATTGGGAACTTTGCCTACAAAAAGGATCTGTGTGCAAAAATATATAAAACGGAATTAATCTGCGCGGGAGTGACCGCGGGAGTTGCTGTTTTATTTTGCAGCCCTCTAGCCGGCTGGCTATTCGCAATGGAGGTTATTGCAAGGAAAATAAACAGAACACTGGTTATCGCCTGTACCTGTTCAGCATTGGCAAGTTGGCTGTTTATTTCTTTGTTTGATAATAAGCCTTTGCTCTTATATACCATTGCAGATTGGAATTGGACGGCTTTTCCGTTTTTTATTATTTTAAGCCTTCTTTCAGGGTTATTGGCAGTTTATTTCACACTTTTAGTTACCCGGATTAAAGGCCTTTTCGGGACTATTTCGAACAATTTCATACGCGTTAATTTAGGGGCTTTAACTGTTGGTGCATTAATTTACTTGTACCCAGGCTTATACGGCGATAGTTATGATGCCCTTCATGAGGTGCTGCATGAATCCATAAAGGCACCAGGCGTTTCATTTTTTTTCTTATTAATCATTACAATGCTAAAACCCCTGGCGGCATCCCTTACACTTGGAGCAGGCGGAGACGGAGGCGTATTTGCGCCCAGCATTGTTTCAGGAGCATTTCTAGGGCTGCTTGTCGCCTCTATTGGCAATGCTTATTTTTCAGCAGATTTAATCCCTTTAAACTTTGCCTTGGTAGGGGCGGCGACTGCTTTATCGGCTTCTCTTTCCGCTCCCTTAACTTCTTTGGTTCTGATCTGTAATCTGCTTCCAAACGGATATTTATTGTTTGTCCCTATTGCGCTTGGAACTGTAATTTCGTATTTTTTTTCAAAAAAACTGCTTCCTTATAATGTATATTCATATGACTTTTATCTAACAGCAAAGCAATAGCCGATTAAGTACAGGGAATGAAATTTAGCCTGAACCGCTTTATTTAAAATTAGTTTTTTTATGCCAGCTCAAAAAAACATCAGTTTTTTGCCGCGAAGCAATCAGAATCGGAGGGATTTTTATGGCTGGCACATTAGGTATTAATCCCTCCTTCTAATTATGGTTTGTCGCTTCGCTTTAATAATATTCGAATACATTGGCAAAACTTGTAGCTATACTGTAAATAGTGCTGTCCGGGAACATCATATTATACATGATGGGTAATTGAAAGTTCAAATCTATCGGAAAAAACAATAAATTTAAAAAACATTGCACTTTAAGCTCCAAATAAATAAAAACTAAATACTGTTTTGCCATGCATTCTTTTTGTTGGCACACTTAAGAAGGAGAAATAATCTGTCTGCATTATTTTACACCTGTTGGCTATCAAATAAAAATAGAATTGAGGAACTACTAAAATAACCTTCGAAGTATTTTATTGAAAACATGCTGTTTCATTTTTCGATTCAATTACAGCTCTCAGTAAAAAATTTGGATTGGCTATATAAAAAAGCCTTTAATAGAATTAAAGGCTTTTAATCAACCAAAGTTAGGTTTTAGTATTTACTAGAAGTATTTCAACTATGCTCTATTTTTTTTACACGTACATAGGTTTATAAAACCACGAATTTTAAGAGTATCATTGGTGCCAAACTTTTTTTGGACTTGATACTATGAAAGGGATTACTTTTGTACCACAAAACTTAAATCGCATAAAGTAATTCATAAAGCTAAAGAAAGACAATCCTACCTTAACGATAACAATATTTTCAAATCCTCCATAAATATTTGTAGAATTGTATGCCATAAACCAATTGAGTTTTTATATTTTTTTACATCAATCCCCAACAGGACATCTAAACCAAATTTACAAAGCCAATGAAAGACAGACACTAAATATAGTAAGCCAATTTCTTCAAATCATCCAAAAATGATGTTGTAATTTGTCCCGTCCCCGTCACAAAGCCAAATGGCGCCAATTGAAGACAATTGGCGCCATTTGGCTTTGTTTATATCAGCACGACGCTGAGCTTAAACAGTCTTAAAGTGGCGCTATCAGAGATTTAATCGAAGTTGAACGATGGTTCGAAATCCCGTTAAGGATATAGGATTTTTTTCTCTTTTGGTTTATCGTAATTTTTTGATACTAAATATAGTAATTTTAAAATAATTTTAGCTTCCTTGCCACCTACCTGAATGCCCTCTTTGGAACTACAACAAAGTAATTATCTCTATTTTAATAAAATTTTGAAAATATTCTATAATACCATTTAACTACAAAAACTTTAACTATTAACAAAAAAAAGACGGTATTGGAATTACCCAAACCGCCTATTTTATCTTCTATTAATTAAGATACGAAATTTATTGAGCTTTAATGAAAGTCTTCTTTTCTGTTCCAACTCCCATTATTGTTAATTTTTTCCAATTTTTAGGCAGTACTGATTTGACTTGTTTAACGCCGCCTGCTGTATCTATATCTAAACCTGCGAATCCCATCATAACCGCCTGCAGAACACCGCCAGCGCCTGTTGCAAAATAAGGATTTGTACCCCCCTTACATTCTGCAATGACCCTAAAAGGAGGATTAAGGTTTGGCTGATAAGCATCCTTAAACCAATGATAAGCCTGGTTGCTGTCACCTAAACGGCTATAAAGCAAAGAAAATATGGCCTGCGTCATAGCTGGTGTATCGGAATGCGGTATTTTAGTTTCATAGAATTTTAAATCCTGTTCTATTTGATTTCTGTCAGTTATAATCTGCAATGGATATGCCAGCAGATTGACGTCGGCCTGCTTGATATTTTGATCTGAATAGCTGTCATGTTCCCGAGTCACACCGTTGCTCATCTTGGAAATAGGAATTTTAGCGGCAATCAGATTCCATTCTTTTGGAGCTGTGACGCCCAATACAGCTGCGCATTTAGATGCATACTGCAGATTCCTGATGGCTGTTCCGTTCGTGTAAGCATTATTGTCGATATTCTCAGCCCATTCATCTGCTGCAACGACGTTCTTTATTTCATACTCACCTTTATCATTCTTCTCTACTCTGCTCGCCCAAAATTCTGCAGTTGCTTTTAATATCGGCCATCCTTTTTCTTTCAGCCATTCCTTGTCCCCCGTAACCAGATAATACTGCCAGGCAGCTATAGCAACATCTCCTGTAATATGGTGTTCAAATGCACCCGTTAAAGCATTGACCGGAGTTTCTTCAGATCCTGAATCTGCGCTTTCCCAAGGATACATTGCTCCGTCATATCCATATAGCGCAGCTTTTTTACGGGCCACATCCAGCCTCTGAAAACGATACTCAATCATGCTTTTTGCTATTTCAGGATGAAGCAGCAGCATGGGAGGAAACATCCAGATTTCGGTATCCCAAAACACATGACCGTTATATCCCAGCCCGCTGAGCCCCATCGGTGACGGAGAAAGAGATGTGCTTTTTCTTGTGAAAGAATAAAGATGATAAAGCATACTTCTAACATCCTGCTGAGCCTGCGGATCTCCTTCTATTTGGATATCACTCTGCCAGAGGCTATTCCATTCCTGAATATGCCTGTTTAAAAGCCTTGACTTTCCTTCCAAGGCTGCATAAATGGTCAGCCTTTCAGCTTCATTATAAGGATCATTTATATGATCTGAAGATATCAAACTGCCTATTAAAGTAAAAGAATAAGTCTGGCCCGCTTTTAGTTTTTTGTCAAATGACATGGCATGCATATCAGCATCATTCATTCTATGCAGAATTTCGAGCTGTCCATTTTTGCCTTCATCAAACAGAAATGTATTTGAAACAGCGATTTTAGATCTTCCTTTCGGCGTATAGGCTACAGAGGTCAATAATGGTATATTGACGTGGGCATTTGTAATATTCTGAAAGTAATTCTGCTGATTATTAAGTGAGGAAGGAGTCTCCAAAAGATTCTCCACATTGATATCCACATCTTTTTGCGTATTTATATTCACCACCATCATCACGCAATGCGGAAGATGCCGCAAAGCATAGTAGGAATAAGTTACAGAAGCAAAATCCTTAAATTGAAAAGAACCGGTGAAAGCTCCATTGTGCATATCCAATTCCTGCTTGTAATTATTAATATTATAAGTCTGCACGGATTCACCATTAAAAGCCAGTCTCATATTCAGCAGATTGTAGTTTGGAATGAAACTGCTGACTCTGCCGCGCTTATAGACATCATAAGTTCCTGCCAATACAACTTCTTTCACCTTTAAAGGCTCTGGTGATGATACAATTCCGATCATGCCATTAGCCACCGTTTCTCCATAATAATTATTGGAATCCGGCTTGTCAGCCGAAAGCTTCCATGGATCCTGGCTGTACAGATAATTGCTGCCGCATAGCATCAAAATAAAGAAAACAAGATTAAGTATGTATTTTTTCATCTTTCTTAAGTTTTAGATATTCAAGAGTTTAGTTATAATACATAAAGATCGCTGCAGTCTTTTAACAGCAACGATCTTTAAAAAAACTAATTAATTAAATTTTTAGCCCGTTTAGGTCTTTATCATTTTTTTTTAGCTGAATCAGCTATCGGATAAAAACTGATTGCATATCCTCCGCCCGGAGCCGAATATTGCGAAATCTTTGAATTACTTGTCACAACAACTTTACGGATGGTGTACGCCTGGGTATTATTTTTATAATTTGCATCTTTGGCATCAGCATAAATTGTAGCGGTATACTTTTTCCCTTTTTCAAGAAATCCAAGATCGATTGTGGATACACGTCCTGTTTCTCCATTCACATTTCCTAAAAACCAGTTATCAGTTCCTTTGGCTTTTCTTGCAACTGTAATATACTGTCCCGGTTCAGCTTCAAGATATCTGCTGTCATCCCAATCCACCGCAACATCTTTAATAAATTGAAAAGCATCTGCAAAACGTTCATAATTTTCAGGAAAATCAGCTGCCATCTGCAATGGACTGTACATCGTCACATAAAGTGCCAATTGGTTTGCAATAGTCGCATTTACATGTGAACCATTTGTAACATCCATTTCAAAAATTCCCGGAGTATAATCCATCGGTCCCCCTATTAATCTTGTAAAAGGCAATATTGTAACATGGTTTGCATTATTTCTGTCATTACCGAAAGCCTGATACTCAGTTCCGCGCGCAGATTCATTTCCGATAAGATTTGGATAAGTGCGTGCAATACCGGTTGGACGCACCGCTTCGTGCGCATTTACCATAATCTGGTAATCTGCTGCTTTTTCGATGGCATATTGGTAATGATTATTGGTCCATTGGCTGTAATGCGTCTCACCAAGCGGCAGTATATTGCCTACATATCCGCTTTTTACAGCATCGTATCCGTATTGTTTCATCAATTTGTACGCAGCATCCATATGACGCTCATAATTGCGCACAGCTCCCGAAGTTTCATGATGCATAATGAGTTTTATCTTCTTTGAATGCGCATAATCATTTAACCCTTTCAGGTCAAAATCAGGATATGGCGTTACGAAATCAAAAACGTAATCTTTCTCATGGCCGATCCAGTCTTCCCAGCCTTCATTCCATCCTTCGACCAGAACGGCGTCGAATCCATTTTTTGCCGCAAAGTCTATGTATCTTTTCACATTGGTAGTAGTTGCGCCATGTTTCCCATTAGGTTTGGCTTTTGAATAATCTGTAACTCCAAGCTGGACTGAAGGAAATTCATCAGTGTAAGACCAGGTGCTTTTTCCTGAAATCATTTCCCACCATACACCCACATATTTTGTTGGCTTGATCCATGAAGTTTCTTGAATTTTACTTGGTTCGTTCAAGTTATAAGTCAATTTCGAAGCCAAAATATTACGTGCGTCATCACTTGCAATAATTGTTCTCCATGGCGTTTTGCAAGGTGCCTGCATCTTACCCTTATCCCCATGCGAATCAGGAGTCAGCCATGATTCAAATACAAAATTTTTATCATCCAGATTAAGATGCATGCAGGAATAATTAATCAGGGCCGCTTCATGCAGGTTGATATACAATCCATCCTGGCTTTTCATCATTAGTGAAGTCTGTACGCCAGTTGGAGAGAATGAGGTCTGCGAAGCATTTCCTTTTGTATATGCCTTTTCCATCAAACCTCTTATTTCCGAAAGTTTTGAAGTAGTATAATTGTATTCCTGTGTATCATAATCTCCTGGAATCCAATAAGCGGTATGATCCCCCGCCATAGCAAACTGGGTGCGTTCTTCTTTAATGGTGAAATAAATCAGGTTATTTTGCTGGGGAAATTCATAACGGAAACCTAGTCCATCATCAAACAGACGAAATCTAATGATCATTTTTCTATCTGTTTCTTTTTGGCTTAGGCTTACCGCCAATTCGTTATAATTGTTTCTAATTGATGCAACTTCTCCCCATACAGGTTTCCAATTTTCATCGAAAGAACTGGCTTTGGTATCTTCTATTTTAAAATCATTTAATAAGGACTTATTATCATTTTTAAGGTTAAAACCTAACTTGCTTGTTTTAATGACATCCTTCCCTTTATATGTTAGTTTATAAACTGGAGTTCCATCTGCCTCCAGAGAAAAGTGCATTAAAAATTTGCCGTCAGGCGATTTTAAATCCTGTGCATTGACAGAAAAAATGCTAAACCACAAAATAGCGGTGAGAAAAAAGTGTTTCATTGTGAGTGTAATAATATTTAATTTTTAATTGTGATTACTGCATTTTTTCCTGAATCAGGAATTCTTACGGAGATAACATTTTCAGCTTCATTCCAGCTCCAATTTATTTTTGTAAAATCGGCTTCAATATTTTTCTCCAACGCATCCGGTTTAACATTTCTAAGTTTTTCTCCACCTGCAAAAACATCCTTAGGTTTGCTGGATACATGAATTTTTAGATTGAAATTTCTTGGGCCGGCAGGACTATATCCTTTAGATTCACGCTCACCTACAGTAATCTTGATATCTTCATTTGTTGCCTTTGCACTTATCTTGGTTTTACAGAAGATATCTCTTTCGTAGTCACGGCTTTCCCCGTCGTCCTCATAGAATGTAAATGAAGTCTCTTTATTCAGGTTAGCTGGAAATATTTCAAATGTAACCGGATACACTTTCTTTTCATCAATATACTGCATTACAGGCATCTGCGGAATTATACTTCCTTTCTTCACAAAGACAGGAATTGTATTTAAGGGGGCATCAACAGTAATCCATTGCTCGCCTTTATACTTGGTTTTACCATTATTAAAATCAATCCACTCTCCTTCAGGAAGATATACATCTTTAGTAACAGCACCTTGTTCTACGACCGGTGCTACCAGCAGTTCTTTTCCAACAAGAAACTGTCCATTTAGTTTAAATGTTTCTTTATCATTCGGATATTCCAACAGCAAGGCTCTCATTATCGGCAGTCCAGTATCATGAGCTTCGCGGGCATAAGTGTATAGATATGGGAAAAGCTTATATTTCATCTCTATGCTTTTTCGGCTTATATCTTCTGCCTCCGTTCCGAATTTCCATGGTTCAACTGCGTTACCGCCTTCATGATGGGCGCGGCTTAATGGAGTAAAAACACCAAACTGCAGCCATCTTACATATAATTCCGCCATAGCATCATAATCCTTTATATCCCCGCAATAACCTGAAATATCACAAGTCCAAAACGGAATTAATCCCATACCTGCAGAAAGACCCACAGGAATCTGATTGGCCATTTGTTTCCATCCATCCAATACATTACTTCCATTTCCCGAATCGCCGCTCCATCCGAAAGTATAACGTTGCAATCCCGCATAGGCGGATCTGGTCATTTGAAATATTCTTTTATTTGGATTATGCTTGTAAAACTGCTCTGTAACAACTTTATCCCAAGTAAATCCATATACATTATGAATCTCGTTATGCATTCCAAGATGATGTTTCATATTGAGTCTGTCAACAGCATCTTCATTGCTCCATGCCGGTTCCCCCATATCTGTCCAAAATCCGCGGACCCCATCATTTAAAGGCTTCTGCTGATAGCTTCCCCACCAATCTGCAACTTCAGGTTTTGTAAAATCTACAACCCCGCAATTGCCTCCCCAAGGCCATGGCATATCATAAGATTTGCCTGTACGGATATCTTTTACCAGATGGCCAAGCGTATCAGCCTCTTTCCACTGTTTCTGGTTTGCCTGCGAAATGACAGGATCCTGTGAAACAATCATTTTGAAGCCCATATCGCTTAAATCTTTTACCATTCCTTTTGGATTGGTATAATTGTTTTTTCTCCAGTCAAAATCCTGCAGTCCATCCGTCCAGCCAATATCCTGATAGATAATATCACATGGGATTTTTCTTTTTCGGAATTCTGCAGCAATTTCCCTTGTCTGATCCTCACGTGTATAATCTCCCCTGCATTGCGAAAAGCCCAGTGCCCATTTAGGCGGCATAATCGGTTTCCCTGTCAAGGCTATATAGTTTTGTATAATCTGTTTGTAATCATTACCAAACATAAAGTAGTAGACCATCTGGCCAGCCGGCGCTTCGAATGAATAATAGTCATTGCTCTCGCTTCCGAACTTAAATTCTGTCTTATAGGTATTGTCAAAGAAAATGCCGTAACGGTAGCTGCTCATAAAAAAAGGAATGCTTTTGTAAAGCGGGTCTTCATTAACGCCATAACATGGCTGATCGCTGTTCCACATTTTATAAGCACTTCCGCGACGATTCAGGTTCCCTGATTTTTCACCCAATCCAAAAAATTGCTCGTCATTTCGCAAGACTTTATTGGTTCTTATTTTGCCATTGTCATAAACAAATCCTTTTTCAGCATAATCGCTGAAAAGAAGTTTTTGATACTTATCAAATATCTGCAATTGGAATGGAGCCTTATTTACCCGTATTCTCAGCTGCTCGGTAAAAATTTCATAGGTCGATGGTTCTTCCTTTACATTAACTGTGCCTTTCCAGCCCAGATCTTCTTCTACAACTGCAAAAGATTCATTATTCCTAACAAAATTGCCATCAGCTGACACCCATATTTTAACGACTTCGCCACTGCATAACTGAAGCATTACTTTTGAATTATTTGCACAGCTAAAGACTACTTTGTTTCCATTTACTGAATAAGCGGTGCAATTTCCCAAATACTGCTCTTTCTTTTGCGTGTATGCTTTAGAGACCAGAATACAGAAAATTACACAGCAGTAAAAAATAGATTTTTTCATAATATAACATATCGATTAGTTTAAGCACTGAAATAATATTCAACACTTGCAGAAATGTGTTCTGCTTGAAAAGCTTAACGCGGGGTTATAGAAATTGCCCCATGGAAATGGGGCAATCCTCTATACCTTTGGGTTATTCAATTACAATCATTCCCCAATATTGAAGTGACGGCACTTTAAAATTCACCTTGTCCCCATTTTGAGAAAATGAAATTTCAACAGCTGCACCTCCATTATAGTCTGGTGAAGCGTACCAGATTCTGGTAACTTTGCCACTATGGTTCAAATTAAGCATTGCCTGCTTAATTACATCCGGAACTTTTTGCGTTCCATCAGTATCTCTCCAATTCAAAGAATTAGCATTGGTAAAATTCAAAAGATGGATTACTTCTCTGCTTCCAACTTGTTTTCCTACTGCAGCAACTTTGCCCATAGTTGGGGGCCAAATTCCTAGATTCAACTTTCCGTCACCTGTAGCAATAGTCGGATTTGTAAAAGTTCCGCCATCACGAAGAAGGTTTTGGTAAGCCGTCATGAAATCGTAATATTCCAGCAATGATGATTTCAGCTCTGCACTCATGCTTAGGTTTTTGTTTGGAAAGTATTCCTTGCCCAGCATATGCTCGCCTAATTCCAAATGCGATCCTCCAAAAGCAAATATGACAGCATCCGTCAGTAGTACTCCCGGAGTATTAAACATTCCCTGATTATTGGCTTTATTATAGTTCATATAGGCTGCCAATACGGTAGTTTTAGTATTATTGCTGTAAGCCGCATTGTCGGCCAGAACTTGTGTTAAATCTTTAAAGCCCTCATTAGGAGACCAGACTTCAGTGTACAAAAAGTCCAGCTCTTTACCGGCCATCTCTTTCTGCCCATATTGATTGACTGCGTTCATAACCAGCTTTTTATCGGTATTGGCAGACTTCATGGCTGAAATAAAAGAAGGGAATGCATTTTTCAAATCAGCATTTGTGCCATCATATCTGAAAACATTACCTCTGTCGCCAAGCTGGTCAATATGGAAGCCATCAAAATCATAAACTTTATACACATCATCATTTTTCTGCGCCAGATACCCCTGCCATGCTGTATTGGCAGGGTCAGTAATGTAGATGTTGCTAATGAAGGGCCATCCCAACTCATGCTTGTCCTTATCATTATGATTAGCATCTTTATAGACAAACTGCTGCGGTTTGATAAGATTTGGATCATAATCGTTCAAAACTCCGTAAGCAAGATTATAAAACATTGCTTTCATATTTTTGCTGTGGGCCTGAGCTATATAACCAGAAACTGTGCTTCCGTATATGCTGCGATTAATTATGTCGTTCCATACCGCCATTGGATTTGAGACTGTACCTGCCAATGGCTGATGCTGTCTGTACTGCCAATCATAGAATTGGATCCCGTTAATGTGATAATCCTTTAGATTATCTATCACTGCTGCTCTGTCCGATTCTGAAATATTGCCAAACTCTGAGAGAAATCCATAACGGGGGAATTTAGCCCAATCTGATGACACGTCAATACCTACGGTACCCAAAATAGTTTGGGTACCATCAGTATTTGTTTGGTAAATGGCAACCATATACCCTTGAAAATCATCAGAAGGCGGCACCCAGCTCCATGAAGTTCCGCTAAAAGCTTCCTCCTTAATAACTTTTCCAAGATGGGTATAACGGATAAGAGAACTATTAAAAACTTTATCCGCCGTAAAGTTTACCGTTTCACCTGGTTTATAAGTGGCTTTATCTGTTTTAAGGGTAATTTTTGCAGTAACTGCGTCTTCTGCATATTCAATCTTTCCATTATCATCCTCACTCTGGCATGATGCAAAAGTTAGAAAGAGGCAAAGAAAAAACAGCTTTATTATTCTATTTTTAATACTCATCTTTAGTTGATTGTAAGGACATTTGTTGAAAGATCTAATGTAATGGTATGGTTGCCGGCCTGCGCTGCGCTTACCACCCATTTGTTATCGTCACCATCACATTTGTCACGTTTAGTAAAATTTGTATTGTTAATCGCCTGGTTTGCTGAAACTGCTGTAATCTCAGTACCATCGCACCAATTGGTATTGTATTTTGTAAATTTAAATTCACCTGCTGTCAAAGGCCCGCTGTAAGTATACACGCTGCCGCTTTTGGTCATCGGAAGCAATGACCCCATATTCCATCCATTTGGCGTGGCACTGCCGATCAGATAAACTTCAACAGGGGTAATTTTGATAACATTCGTACTTATATCAAGTGTAATTTTGTATCTGCCTGCAGTCTGTGCCGTTACCTGCCATTTATTATCGACATCACAGCCGGAATTCTGAGCTACGCCTGTTTCGGTCAGGCCTTGGTTATCTACCAGCGGTCTGTACCATTGTCCGCACCAGCTTCCTTTTGTACCGGCCATTATTTTAAAGTTTCCTGGCGTTAAGGTAGCTTCGTACGTGAAAATAAAAGGATTGTCTGTAACCATAAAGGCTTCCGGCGTATCAACATTCCATCCGCTCGGACTTGCATCGCCTACAATCCATAATTGTGTAAAAGCCGGAGATTCCTGTTCTTCAATAACTATAGTCAATTTTAATAAGTTGACTGTAATTTTGTACAATCCTGCTTTTGTAATTTCCCATTGAAGATCAGAACCGCTTCCGCCGCTGTTATAAACTATCTTCCCCGAATCAGTGGCATCTTTTGTATAAAAGTCCTGGCACCAGCAAGAGTCCGTATTTACTGCAAATTTAAATTTACCTTTGCTTAATTGGCCTGAATAAATAAAGACCACAGGGTTCGATGTCTGAGCAGTCAAAGCAGAAGCCTTTGTAATATCCCATCCATTTGGCGAGGCATCACCCACCATATACAATTCGCTTGATAATGGCTTGTAAGGTGTTAAGTTAAAATCTACTGTTGAAGTTTGAGGCGTCACGCTCTTATCTCCAAAAGTTGCTGTAATCCTTGCCTGCAAAGCAATCGCTTTTCCAGCCTCTCCGTTGAAAGTAGTAAGGAGTATTGAATTTAATGTTGCCACATTGATATCAAAGTCGTATCTGTTTTTTCCAAAATCATATTCGACCGCATTAGCGAAATTATTTTCTTTCTTATCAATTTCCAGTTTATATGAAATCGAAGCGCCTGTTCCCTTGTTATCGCCTGTACTCCACTTAAAACTGAATTTTTGCTGAAACATGCTTTGGTCCAAAACCATGTCGGTGCTGCTCAGCGTCAGCTTTAACACATCAGCACTAAAATTTTTAGCCTGAAGATCATCATTGCTGCAGCTTGATAAAGCTGCAGATAAAAACAACAAGAAAACAATCGCGAATCTTGTCCAAACTATATAATTTTTATTTTTTTTCATAGCAGTGCAATTTTAGTAACCTGGATTTTGGCTTAAATTAGGATTTCTGTCACGCTCAATTTGTGGTATTGGAAGAAGCAAATGATGCTGATCAGCATTTGTTTTACCAATAGAATGAAGAAAATCCAATCCATATTGTCCATTTTCCACTCTTATAAGGTCAAACCATCTTTGCCCTTCAAATGCTAATTCTATTCTCCTCTCATGCAGAACTGCATCTCTGAATGCAACTTTGCCAAGTCCAGTAGTAATGTTGGCCAAACCTGCACGTCTGCGCACCAGATTAAGCGGTGCTTCTGCCTGTGAGGTATTACCTAATTCATTAAGAGCCTCTGCCTTCATTAATAAAACATCCGAATAGCGAAGTACAGGGAAATTCAGCGGGCTGTTATCATAAGAAGGTGAAATGCTCAGTGGCACTAAAAACTTTCTTAAATTGTATCCTGTCAAGGAATAGGAAGCACTGTAAGGAATTCCGGCAAAATCAGGACATCCCTGATACAATACAGTTTTATCCTTACGAAGATCCCCGTTCTCATAACTGTTAAAAAACTCCTGAGTCGGCTGGCTCCATCCGTAAGCTCCTGCTACCATATTAGAACTTCTTGGCCCTGTAAAAGTGCTTGCCCATGAAGCCTGATTTTCATTGCTCCAAAAATCATATCCTGCATTGGCGGCATATTGAACTTCAAAAAGAGATTCCTTGGAATTTTCGGTTTCAGTCCTGAAATTGTCGCTGTAATCTGCATTCAATCCATATCCCATTGTTTCCAGTTTTGTCGTTAAATCGACAACCTGCTGCCAATTGCTCAATGTAAGATTTACTTTAGCCAATAGACCAATTGCAGATCCTTTGCTTGCGCGTCCTTTATCTCCCTCTGACATTTCCTGCTTAGTAGGAAGCATGGCAACAGCTTTTTCCAAATCGCTTAATATCAAAGCATATACTTTATCTTTTGATGTACGTGACGGATAAAGATCACTGTTTGAATTTTGCGGCTCAGTAATTAATGGAACGTCGCCAAAAAAACGAACTAAAATAAAGTAATACTGTGCTCTTAAAAAGTACGCCTCACCTAAACATCTATTCTTAACTGATTCGTCAATATTTAACTTTGGTCCGACCGATAATACAATATTGGATCTCAATATTCCTGGCCATGGTCCACGCCATAAATCCAATACCCCTTCGTTGCTTGGAGTTGTAACGAAATTAGACAAGTTCGTGGTTTCAATCCCATCTTCACCTCCACCGGCACCAACAATACTGTTGCCTGCAAATATATCACTGGTCCACATTCTGAAATTATATAGTTTTGGCCATTGCAATGGCTGATAAGCACCATTAACCATTGTGATTAATTCCTCAGCATTGGTAGGATAATTTCCGGTATTGATAGTATCGGGTTGCGTTTTGTCTAAAAAATCATCACTGCACTGCACCATTACAAATGACAGCATTACCATTAAGCCTATTTTTATGTGTTTCATTTTCATAATTTTAAAATCCAAGATTAAGTCCAATAGAGTAATTTGTAGTAACCGGGTACACGCTATTATCGATACCGTTTACCGAAACTTCAGGGTCAAATCCTTTGTAGTTTGTAAAAGTCAAAACATTCTGCGCTGAGAAGTATAATCGAATTGATGAAAATACATTGTTAAATACGCTCTCTGGAAAATTATAACTCAAACTCACATTTTTTAGTCGCAGATATGAACCATCTTCTACAAACCTGTCAGAAACTCTGGCATTGCTGTTAGGGTCACCATACACTGCTCTTGGCATACTATTACTCGTTCCAATGCCTGTCCATCTTCCTAAAGTTGCCACTGTCTGATTATTTGCAACCGACATAGCTTCTGTATACATACGATTGGCATTGTAGATGTCATTTCCGTATACTCCTTGAAAATAAACTGTTAAGTCAAAATTCTTGTAAGAAAATGTATTGTTAAGCGAATAGGTGAATTTTGGATTAGGATTGCCTAAAAACGTTCTGTCTTTATCGTTAATGATTCCATCATTATTAAGATCCTTGAATCTTACATCTCCAGGCGCAGTACTTGTTGCCGTATTAGAGCCAGGCATCTGCACTGCATGATTATTTACATCAGTCTGTGTTTGAAAAATACCGTCAGTTACATACCCATAAAAAACGTTTACAGGGTACCCAGCCTGAATTAGGGAAATGGTACTGTTCAATCCTGTGCTTCCAGTTATAATTGGCGTATCACCGTTTATACTATCAACTTTGTTTTTGTTATAAGAAAAAACAACATCTGAAGACCACTTGAATTCATGCACCAGATTTTTTGTTGATAATGACAATTCAATACCTTTATTTTGAATTTTCCCTGCATTTATTGATGGCACATAAATATCTGAATATCCTGAAGTTACAGGAACAGACATCGGGACTAACATATCATTGGTGTTTTTTACATAAGCATCAAAAGTTAAATTAATTCTGCTGTCAAAAAATGACGCATCCAGACCAACATTAAATTGTTCCTGACCTTCCCATTTTACATTTGTATTCGGAAGTACAGTAGGCACAACTGCGCTTACATAATTGTTATTAAAATTATACATAACCGTATTGTATGATGAAGAGAAAGCATAGTTACCAATATCCTGATTTCCGGTAATACCGTAACCAACTCTTAATTTCAAATCATTAATAGCTGTTACTTTCTCCATAAATTTCTCTGATGAGATCCTCCATGATAAAGCACCTGATGGAAACCATCCCCATTTATTTCCTTCACCAAAACGAGAAGACCCATCTCTTCTGATTGTACCGGTTATATAATACTTGCCGTCATAGTCATAATTCACCCTTGCCAAATAAGACATAATTGCCCATTCAGAAGCATTACCTCCTACTGTCGGCTGTAATGTACCGTTGTCTATCTGCTGTGTTTCATCACTTGCAAATTTCTGGATAGAACCGTTTAAGAAATCATACTTGTTAGACTGCGAACTGCTTCCCACAACTGCATTTACATTATGTGCGCCAAAATGAGCATCATAAGTCAGCGTGTTATCCCAAAGAACAGTAATGCTTTTATTTGTCCCCTCATAAAGATATGAGTTGGTCTGAACATTAGAGCCCCATGAATATTTAGGCGACCATGTTCTGTCAAACCAAATATTTGCCTCAACTCCTCCTAAAGACTTAAACACTAAGTTTTTCAGCAGATTGATTTCTGCGAAAAGATTCCCTTGAAGATTATATCCTTTTGTTGATCTTTCGACAGTAGTGGCTTTTCCTATAGGGTTGGTGATATCTCCATAATAAAGAGGATTTCCAGTAGGTCCGGTAAAATTTCCATTTTCATCATATATTGGCTGGGTAGGATTCGCCAATAACGTGCTGCGGATATCATATGCACCGCTTTCTTTTATATCGTGTGCAATTTTAACACTGTTTCCAAATTTTACTTTGCTGGTCACCTTAGTATCAGAATTAAACTGAACAATGAATCTTTCATAGTCAGTATTTAAAACGATACCCTTCTGGTTAAAATAATTGGCAGAAACATAGATATTGGATTTTTTTGTCTTATTGCCATAAGACAACGTATAACTGGACATCATCTCTGGATTGAATAATGTTCCAACCCAGTCGGTTCCTGTTCCCAATGAAGCGGGATTTGTCCATAATGGATTAGGAGTAAGTCCTCCATTAGTCATCATATCATTATTTAAAGATGCGTATTGTGAAGCATTCAGCATCTTTACCACGTTTGAAGCATTTTGTACTCCCGTAAAAGTATCAAAAGTCAAAGTTGAACCTTCTTTTGTTCCGCCTCTTTTAGTGGTTACAATCACAACTCCATTTGCTCCCCTGGAACCATAAATTGCTGTAGAAGAGGCATCTTTAAGTACGCTGATTGATTCTACATCATTCATGTTTACTTGGTTAAGGCCTCCATTTAAAGGCATTCCGTCCACTACGATAAGGGGGTTGTTATTAGCAATGGTACCTGTTCCCCTCACTCTAAAAGTGACATTAGATCCTGGTTCCCCGCTCGAAATGACCTGTACACCTGCTGCCCTTCCCTGCATAGCTTCGCCAATATTGGCAACAGGCTGGTTTTTCGTTTTGGCTACATCGATTGAGGCAACAGCCCCGGTTAAATCTCTAGCTTTGGCTTTTCCGTACCCGATTACTACAATATCTGTCAGCGATACTGCTTCTGGTGCTAGCTGAATCTCCAAATTTGTACCTGCTGCTGAGATTTCTTTGTTAGAATATCCAATATAAGATACTACTAAAACAGCATCGGCAGCATTTATTTTAATAGAAAATTTTCCGTCAAAATCCGTTGTAGTGCTTGTTGCACTACCTTTTATTGTTACTGTTGCACCAGGTAAAGGCTCGTGCTTTTCATTATATACAGTTCCTGTAATTATCTTTTGAGCACTTTTAATCGCAGGTCCTTCCTGCTGTTTTACAACGGCAAAAGCACTATTGCTGCCGAAAAATGCGGCAAGCATAAAAAGTACCAGGATAAAATCTTTAATGGATGTCCTGTGAACATCGATTTCATGATATGATCTCATTTATTTTTTTGTTTGGTTAGTAAATTGTTAGTGTTAGTTTTTTGAAGTAAGATTGTTTTTTCTATAATCCCGATTTGTTACATATTTTTAATTAATAATTCACGTGTTTTAAAAGGCCTTTAAAAAACTACGAAATCCAATAATACATTCGGATCAAAGCAAAGGAACAAAAAAACACATGCGAAAAATGCATGTATACAAAACGTATAGAAAAAACAAGCAATAAAGTCGATTAAAAAAACCATATATACCTAATAAATAGACTTTTACATAAAAACACACAGTAATAATTATATAGATTTTAATATTTAAAACAATAAGAATTCAAGCATAAAAAAACATATTTTGCAATATTTTACTATAAAAAATATATTATTCTCATTGAGACAAACAACATAAATGGGGCGCAGAAAAAAAAGTCCCGCTGTTGAACAGCGGGACTTTTTATTAAATATTTGATTAATTAGGTAATTTTTACAGAAGTAATTTTCATCAATTTTTTATCAAAGCCTTCATTTTCGATTATGGACTTATTACGAACTTTAGTTTTATAGGCATAAATTGAATTGACTGAATAACCTAAAATTTGCGCAATTTTCTCATTGTGTTTGATCCCTAAACGGATCAAGGCAAAAATTCTCAGCTCTTTATTAAGAATCTGCCCTTCTTTTAGCTTTATCTGCTCCCCGGGTTTCATGAGCGAATTGAATTCAGCAATAAAATCAGGAAACAGATTGATAAACGCTGTGTCAAAATTATTGAGCAGTTTATCCTTTTCCTTCTTCAAATCATATCTTGATATTCTGTATTTTGCTTTAGCATAATCTCCTGAATCAATATCCCTTTCTATGTAAGATGTAAATTCATTAAACTTTTCAAAAATATCATCATATTCCGTAAAGAAAAAACCAATATATTCTTCATTAATCTTATTAGCTTCTGAAAGACGATTGTTAATCAATTCAATTTGGCTGTTACGCGCCTTTATTTCTTCGTTTACAACAACAAGTTGTTTATTTACATTCTGCAGATCTGTATGCGCAACTCCAATTATCTTTTTTGCTTTTTGAATTTTCCTGAATTGCATAAAAGTAAGGATTAAAAAGCAGATTACAATTACTGAAAAAACAATTGCACCTATATATTGAAAGTAAAGTCTCTTTTTTTCTCTTTCAATATTCTGGACTATTTCTTCTTCAATGTGCGGCAGGATCGCTCCTACTTGTAGTTTTCTCTGCTGTGCCCCATAAAAAACAGCATCATCATATGCTTTTTTCACTAGCGAAGATGCACTCTGCAGATTCTTTTTTCTAAACAAGAGCTCTGATAACCTTATTATAGCCAGTGATTCTTTTGTTGAGATACGAATATCTGAAATAGCGGCTTTGCTGTAATAATCAAGTGCGCGATCTCCCCTGCCCGACTCATTGCAGATCTCTCCAAGCATGTAATTTAATAAGGCTTCATCCCTATCACTAACATCAGAATTAAGAAGGGACAGAAAGCCTTTTTCAGCAGAAGCTAAATCACCATCCTTATATTCGTTAAAAAATTTTAAAAATGAATTGAAAAAAGTACCTTCAGCTGTTAAATTTAATGCCTTAATTCTGCACTCCTTAGCAAGCTGGTTGTACTTTTTACTAAAGATCGGAATACTGCTGTATTCTGCCATATCACTATAGCACCTGCCAAGCAGTCCATAATATAAAGATCCGTTCTCATTGTTTATCTCTTCGGGTTTAATCAAAAGAAGGTAATCCAACCCTTCTTTATACATACCCGCAGAAACACTGATATTGGCCAAATTAATATTGGACTTCATCAAAAAGGATTTATCATTAATTTTTTCTGATAACTCTTTGACTTTTAAGGCATAATCAAAAGCAGAATCTCTCTTAAAAAGTACATACTGATCAAAAAGCTGCTGGTTTAAATCCAATAACTTGTGGCGATCATCTTTAACCAGCCTAAGCTGATCCTTTAAATCCTGAATGGCCTTTCTCTTGCTTTTATCATAAATGCTCGAGGAATCTATTACCTGATCGAGCCTTTTTAACAATTGCTCGCTTTGTCCATAAAAACTGTTTGAACATAATAGTAGAATAGCAATCAAAATGAAATTTAAGCTAAAACGTAAAAGGAATTTTTCTATAAAAAATTGCTTAACCATGCCATACATTAGTGATTTTAAATTAAACATTTTTTTTAGTCAACAAATTTTCACTGATACATATAATATCAGCACATTATATTACTAATCTAATTCTTTAATCATAATATTGCGAAACCAGACATCGTTTCCATGATCCTGCAAAGCAATTTTTCCTTTATTGAATGTGCCAAAATCCGGCCAATCTGCAAATTTGCTTCCCGCTACGATTTTTTTGAAATTATCATCCCAAAGAATAGTCTCTACCACTGTAACTCCATTAAGAATAAGTGTTAATTTTCCTTTCCTGCTGACAATTTCGGCAGTATTCCATTCTCCAGCCTGTTTGACAGGCTCTGATCTGCTTTGAACCAAATCATACAAATCTCCTGCTCGATGCTTAAGAATTTTTCCGTCCGGATGGCCCTCATTATCTAAAAGCTGCATTTCGAGTCCAGTACTATAAGTATTTTGGTATTTTACAGGATTCTCATTTACATAAAAAATTATACCGCTGTTCCCGTTCTGGGCTATTTTCCAATCCAATTTAAGATGGAAATCCCTAAATTCAGCATCCGTTACTAAGTCCCCGCCCTGCCCATTGTTTGCTTCTTTTGAATCAAAATGCAATATGCCATCTGCCGCCTTCCATGCTTTTCCAGCGGATTTTTTGCCATAGGAATGCCAGCCCTTTGTCGATTTGCCGTCAAAAAGGGGCTTGAAACTTTTCTGTGCCTGCATCGTTTGCAGTCCAAACAAAACAACTAATGAAACTATAATTTTTTTCATTTCAATATTTTTATTAATCAGTTAAAACTATTCTTTTATTGTAACAGGCGGGAGAGAAACCAAATCTTTCAAAAAAGTAAAATTAAAATTTTATTCTGCGCAAACAAGATATAGCCAATTATAAAATTTTCAGCCATTATTTATGTTTTTCCAATTACTGAAACAAAAGCCTGCTAATTCAAGATCAATGTGCTTGAAAGGAATTACTTTTGTGCCACAAAACCTAAATCGAATAAAGTAATTCATAGAGCCAAAGAAAGACAATACTATCTTAACTTAAAACAATCTTTTAAAATCTTCCATAAAATTTGTAAATTTATATATCAGTTTAATTCGATGAATCAACTGAGTTTTTACAATCTTTGCATCAATCCCCAACAGGGCATCTAAACCAAATTTACATTGCCAATGCAAGACAGACACTACATATAGAAAGCCAATTTCTTCAAATCATCCAAAAATGATGTTGTAATATGTCCTGTCCCTGTCACAACGTCAAATGGTGCCAATTGAAGACAATTGGCGCCATTTTTTTATTTAAATTGTTAAATAAAGTAACTTTGGGCTATTTTTTTAGAATCAAATAAAAAAACAACTGATAAGGAAACCTCCTTATTGCTTAAGAAGGTTTTTATAGCTAATAAATAGAGTAATTTACAGATTCAAATTTAAAAATTACGCGATTAGAAAAAATTAAATAGTATTGCCGTCCAGTTTTATATCCACTCCTTCTTTCCATACATGTAGTATTGAAAGCGAATCAGAAATACTTGTGGTAGGATCGCCTTTTACCAAAAGCAAATCAGCTCTCATTCCTTCTAAAATTTGTCCCCTGTCTGAGAGGCTGAATCTTTTCGCAATTACAGAAGTAGCAGATTGTAAAGCTTCAATCGGACTTAAACCCGCTTCGACCAATAACTGCAATTCATGATGCACGCTTACTCCGTGGGCTAGGCCTCCTAAATGCGCCATTGGTACCGATACATCTGTACCCACCAATATATCTACACCAGCGTTATGAAGATCTTTGACATTGTTGTAGTTGTCCTCCATATTGCCTGAAGGAAAAGTGTTGAAACAAGAACACATGGTCATTTTCCAATCTTCATTAAGCTTGTGGCTTACCCGTTTGTCATTCGCAACATGGCAGGCAGATTTACCAATTATCGAGGAGTTTAAAACCAGGCATGGTGTTACAAATATCCCTTTGTCTGAAATGGATTTGATAAGTTCAGGAGTCCAATCCGGTCTGTCGATAAAAAGGTGTGCCAATCCATCGACACCTACATCAACAGCGGTTTTAGCAGCTTCTGCGGTTAGTACATGCGCTATGGCAATTTTACCCAATTTATGAGCTTCATCAACTGCTGCCTTCAAAACATTGGGTTTTAACATAGGCAAACCTGGCGCATTCATTACAGTTCCTTCTTCAATCATAATTTTGAAATAATCGGCACCATTTTCCATTTGCTGATGCACAAACTGAACTGCACCTTCAACGGTCGTAACATCCAGCTTTTCACCTTGTTCATTTTCTCTTTCTTCGAAGGCAGCAATGAAATCCTTTTTTTCCTGCTCGGTCATCTTCTCCATTTTTTTCAGGATAAAGCTTGGAATCCCTTCTTCTTTTGGAATTAATTCATCTGGATGTCCGCCCGGAGCTGTCAAAGCCATTCCGGAAGAGCGGACGTCGGCAATGTTTGAACTGTCTTTTATTTGCAGTTCACGTCCTTTTTTTGTCATACCGCCCTGCATTTCCAATTCGGTTGTTACACCAAACTGTATGGCATCCCGCAGCGAATCTACCGAAGTATGAACATGCGCATCAATCAGTCCCGGCAGAAGTGTCGCCCCTTTTCCGTCAACTATTTCATCAACTCCCTCTGGCAGTTCATCGCAGATGGAAGTGATCTTTCCATCACTGATAATAACAGTTTTTTTGCCTATTACTTCTTTGCCATCAAATACATTTGCATTGACAATGGCTGTGGTTTTTATTGTATTCATTTTTTTTATTTATTACTATTAGATTTGACAAAAATATATGATCAATAAGAGATAAAATACCTATATTTAACACATTAATAGTTACAAAAGGTCAGTTTAATATGGAGTTAAACGTAAAAAAAGAATTCGGTTTTTTAGAAGGTTTTGCAGAATTGATTGGTTCAGAAGTAATAAATGGTGTACTGACGATTCCGGAAAACAAAGGAAAAGGTTATTTCAGAGGGTTTAGGCTTGACAATTCCATAAGCATGATAGTGAGTAATTATGAATTTAATGACGATCTGTTGGCAAAACGATTTGGAAGTGAAAATTCATTAAAGAGAATTTTGTTTTCTTTTAATTCCATTTTTCCAGACACTAATCCTGCAATCAAGAATGCAAACAATGATCTGCCTTCCATACAGGTATTTAAGGGAAAACTGAACATTGAAACATTTTATCCTAACAGAACAAAATTCAAATCTATTTTTATTGCAATTGATTCTGATATGCTGGTTAAATTTTTGGGTTCCAATGGAGAGAATGCTATTTTCAAAAAGATCATTAGCAGCGAACAGCCCATTCTTTTTGAAGAATCCATCTCACCAAAAATACAAGAAGTGGCCTTGGAAATTATTGAATCGGATGTACCTGATACGCTGGCTGACTTTTTCTTTAAAATTAAAGCCGAAGAATTAATATGTTTGACGTTAAAAGAACTTTTAAAAAGGGAAAAAACCACTTTACATGTGCTGAATGAAATTGATGTCCAAAAAATTTATGAAGTCAGGGATGCAATTTTAAACGAAATTCATGTTCCTCCTGTCATAAAAAACCTAGCTTCACAAATAGGAATGAGCGAGTCAAAATTTAAAAGACTCTTCAAACAAATATTTGGAAACAGCTTTTTCAGCTATTATCAAAAGTTGAGAATGAAGGAAGCCTCCCGATTATTAAAAGAAAATAAAATGTCAGTTTCCGAAGTGGGTTATGCTTTGGGCTTTTCTAATCTAAGCCATTTCACCAAGGTTTTTGAAGAACATAACGGGACCAAACCTAAAGCTTTTCAAAAAAACAGATAACTTTTATTTTTTCACCGCAATACATTCTATTTCAATGCTCGCGTTTTTTGGCAATGAAACCACTTCAATTGTGCTTCGCGCGGGAAAGTGATTGTGGAAGTAGCTTCCGTAAATGTTGTTCACGGTTTCAAACTGCTTGATGTCCGTAATAAAAATCGTGGTTTTTGCAATATGATCCAAATCGGAATTGTTGTTTTCGAGAACGGCTTTTAAGTTTTCGAAAATCTGAACGGTTTGTTCTTCAATTCCATTTTTCAAAGTGTTTGTTTTTGGATCAATGCCTATTTGCCCCGAGACAAACACTAAATCTGCAAAACTGGTGGAATGGCTGTATGGGCCAATTGGTTTTGGCAGATTGGAATGGTTTACAGTAATTATGGATTTGGTATTACTGCAGGAAGCGAAAACTAATATGGCTAGAAATAATGCTATTCTTTTCATCTCTATTTTATTTTAAAGGATAAAAAAAGAGGCTAATTTTTTAAAACTAACCTCTTTATGAATTTTTATTTTTTTACAAATTTCAATAACTCTGAATTGAATTTATCCAATTCTTCGATGAACAAGGCATGGCCGCTTTTTTCCAAAGGTACCAATGTAGAATTTTTTAATAGGGAGTGCATTTGTTCAGCTAATTCATAAGAACATATTTTATCCAATTTTCCGTGAAGGATTAGTGTTGGGATTGTGATGTTTTTCAAATCCTCTCTCAAGTCGCTGTCTCTAAGCGTTTTTAATCCTTCGGCCATTGCATAAGGCGAAGCTTGCGCCTGAATAGTACCTAACCATGCGCCATATCCGGGAGAAACGCTTGTTTCGTTAGCAGGGAATATTTTTCCAAAGTTTTCCAATAATTGAGGTCTGTTGGTATTGTTCAATTGGATTAATCCGTCCACATCTTCTTTACTCCAAAAACCATAATTAAAGTCGGCTCTTTTTGTCCATGTTGGCGCTGCCGCTCCGAATAAAGCCAGTTTAGAAACATGTGCCGCTTTGTATTTGGCCACATAATGCACTACAGTTGCACCTCCCATTGAAAATCCTCCGATTGTTGCGTTTTGAATGTTCAATTTGTCAAGAACCACTTTGATATCGTCTGCAAAAACATCGTAGTTGTATTTTCCTGCCGGCTTGTCAGATAATCCGAAACCTCTCAAAGTAATTCCGATAACTCTGTATCCTTGTTGAGTAAAATAAGCATATTGATACTCATACATTGCATCGCTCAATGGCCATCCGTGGATCAAAACGATTGGCTGTCCCTCGCCAAGGTCGGTAACGTGAAGCTTTACATTTTTTTCAACTTCTACATATTCTTCTCTTCCATAAGATGCTGGAACTCTTTTTGTCTGTGCAGACGAAACGCTGCTAAATAATACTGCTGTAAATAAACCGATTGATAAAATTAAATTTTTCATGTTTTTCTAAATTTTAGATTGTTATTTTTTTAATAATTTGGTTATTGTTATTTGATGTTGCAAAGTTGGAGCAAAGTGCAGGAAAGGACAATGGATGGTTTTCTCTTTGAACTGCACTTTTTTCCCTTTCTTGATTTATGACTGGATAAATTCCAAAATGTCTTTGTTGATAGTCTCAGCTTCAGTAGTCGGCATACCGTGTGAGAAGCCAGGATAAATGATCAGTTTTCCGTTTTTCAAAAGCTCGGCCGCTTTTACAGCAGTTGTTTCATAAGGCACAATCTGGTCGTCGTCACCATGCTGAACCAATACTGGAACATCAATACTTTTAAGGTCTTCAGTAAAATCAGTTTCAGAGAAAACTTCAATACAATCATATTGCGCTTTTATGCCGCCCATCATTCCCTGTCTCCACCAGTTGTCCTGTATTCCTTTTTTTACATTCGCACCTTCGCGGTTGTAGCCATAAAAAGGAACAGTCAGGTCTTGGTAAAATTGCTGTCTGTTGTGTAAAGTATTGTGTCGGATATCATCAAACACCGCCAATGGCACACCATTTGGATTTCTGTCGTCTGCAATCATATAAGGGGTAATGGCACTGATCAAAACGACTTTTGACACACGTCCTTTTCCATATTGTGCCGCATAACGCAAAGCCTCTCCACCGCCAGTTGAATGCCCGATATGGATTGCATTTTTAAGATCCAAAAACTCAACCAGTTCAGCCACATCCTGTGCGTAAGTATCCATGTCGTTGCCTTTATATGTTTGGGCAGATCTTCCATGGCCTCTTCTGTCGTGGGCGATTACCCTGTAACCCTGATTAAGGAAAAACATCATTTGGGCATCCCAGTCGTCAGATGACAGCGGCCATCCGTGGTGAAAGAAAATTGGCTGTCCTGCTCCTAAATCTTTGAAGTAAATTTCTGTTCCGTCTTTTACTGTAAACTTGTTCATGTTTTTTATATTTAAATGTTATTGCTTTTTTGATAAGGCAAAGTTGGGATTAATCCGGGCGCCCATCAATGGATGGTTTTCTCTTTGAACTGCACTTTTTTCCCCATGCTTTAAATTTTATTATTTCTTGAAGCATGCACTTGTCTTTGCCACGGAATGAGTCCGCTGTCCGTTTCAGGTTTTGTACAAATTCCGGCGCGCCAGGCTCTCAAATTCTGCTTGGGATTATTTATTTTTCAATACAAGAAGAGGCTTGTTCTTCTCCACAATGTAGGTGGCAAGCTCCGAAGCTTTACCGTTGCCTACATTTTTTGCGGAATGATTCTTTCCTTTGGGAATAAAAAGTACGTCGCCAGCTTTAAGAATAATGGGTTTTTCTCCTTCAATCTGATATTCAAATGTGCCTTCCAGCACATAAATCAGTTCCTCGCCCGGATGGTTGTGCATCCCAAAAGCGGAATGTGCTTGAAAGTCTATCCGGGCCTGAATAGTTTCATATCCCGAAACCGAAATGTCATGTCTCTGCAGATTAGTGCGGCTAATACCTGACTGCTGTGCAGAAGCGGTCGCTGGAGTTAAAAATGCAGTCAGTCCTGCCAATGCAGCTGCACTTAATAATAAATTCTTATATGTTCTCATCTGTCTATTTTTTATTTTTAATTATTTTTCTTGTTGTTACTATTTTAAATGTGCCCTTAAAATCCAGGCTGTTTTTTCGTGTTCCTGCATCAATCCGGTGATGAAATCGCTGGTTCCTAGATCCTCATAATCGTTAGCAAAAAGATTGATGTTTGACCTTATATGATTGATTATAGCTTCATGCGCTGAGAGCAGTTCGCTTATAAAACTTTGGCTGTCGTTTTCAGCAGGAGCATTTTCTGTAAGATGGCTCTGTTCCAAAAACGCTTTTAGAGTCCCAGGAACCAAATGTCCCAAAGTGCGGATGCGCTCAGCAACGCTATCTATTGTTTCTGCAATCTGCCCTGCCTGCTCGTCAAACAGTTTATGCTTGTCATAAAAATCATTTCCTTCTACGTTCCAATGTGCCTGTTTGGTTTTGGTAAAAAGGACAAATTCATCTGCCAGTATTTTTGATAATATGTTCGCTACGGATTTTCTGTTTTCTTCCGAAATTCCAATATCTGCTGTCATAATTAATTGTTTTTGTTAATTTGATATTGCAAAGTTGTGGCAAATACTTCCCCACAACAATGGACGCTTTTCTCTTTGAATTGCACTTTTTCCTTTTATACTAGATTGTAGTTATTTAGATTACGCCTTAAAAATGGACTAAATCTTACTGATGAAAATTTCAGAAAAACTAAATTTTCATTCCATTGAAGCGTAATAAACTACTTCTTCTGGTTTGAAAAAGCACAAACAGTTAATTGAAAAAATGTACAGTACATTAAAAAATAGATGTTATAACCAAATAAAGAGATGGTTAAAAGCAAAAAGAAAGCTTATTAGAAAGTGATATCTATCGATTCAGGATTAATCGGTAAGCGTTTGATAATTCAATCTTTGCTTTTGTGTCAAATGGAGATACAAATTCTTGTGCTGAAAGCAAAACGGGAAGCAATAATGTAATTTTTTCATTCTCTTTTTAGTCATTATTAAATTAAGTTTTCTCAAATCGCAATTGTCTAATTTGAATACGAAGACATTTACGTTGGAGCAAAATTGAACATTACTGAAAAATAAAAATGAATTTCAATGCCTAAAAAACGTGACAGGTGTTAAGAAAAAATGTGACTTTTAATATTTAACGACTAATTCTAGAGAGGTATTCATAAAATGACATGCTTTTATCAATCTCCATTTTGTTAAAAATTCGCTCCTTTCTCTTTCTGCAAGCCTCTTGTGTAATATTGAAGATTGAGCAAATCTCTTTGGAGCTCAAATTCATATAAACGTAACATATAAAACGAATGTCATTAGCTGTAAGGTTCGGATGTTTTTCTTTTAAACAATTTAAAAATACTTGATTGACTTCTTCAAAATGAATGATAAAATTGTCCCATTCTGAATTTGATTTCAAATGTTCTTTTAAGGACTTAATATGGCTCTTTAGCGTATTATCGTGAGAAACATTTGGAATTTCTGAAAGGAGTTAACAACTTCCTCTATCATGTCATTTCTCCCGGAGAGATACAATGCTTTTGCCAACAGTTTTCTGTTTTTTTGTTCGATCTCGTTTTTAAGACGTTCTTGCTCTAAAAGTGCCCCACTTTCAATCTCTTTTATCTGTTGCTCCAGCATCCGCTTGTTACTCTTTTCACTCTCAAGTTCAAGGTTAATGATTTTTTGCTCTCGCTCTATAATAATTTTCTTTTGTTCTTGTTTAATTATCCTATTTCTGTGCATTCTAAACAAAAAAAAGAGCAATAAAATAAAAAAGACGATTAAGACGCCAAATATTTTATGCTCAAATCTTGATTTTTCTCTCGATATCTTCAAATCGTTTTTATAATTCAATACATCAAATTTCACTTTATTAGTTTCGTAAACATTCTTCTGAGTCATATTATCTAATGAATCTCTCGTAGAAACCATCATTCTCAATGTAGCTAAAGCCTTACCGTCTTTTTTCTGAAGCACATACACATCAGAAAGTTGATCATACAGTCTCATTCGACCTTCCAGATCTCTTGTTGCTTTCAAGCATAAATTGATATAGTAAACACATTTGTCATAATCTTTTTCCAAAAAAAAGGCCCTAGCTAAAAGATTAAGAATCGTTGAATTAATATTTCTATTTTCAAAATTGTTTTCTTTATTTTTAGCTTGTAAATCGAATGCTATTTTCTTTCCTGCTTCAAAATCACCTCTGCATAAAAGGTTTTCAGCCAACATCGCTTGCACCTGAAGTTCTAGAGGCTCATTACCTTTAGCAAACACTGCTGCCTCATTCAAATAATCACTAGCAACATCTAGTTCATTAAGCCAGTTGGATACTTTTCCTAAATTAACACCATACAAAGCCAACTTGTTTTTATCTCCCAATTTTTTTGCTATATCGTATGCTTTTAAATAATATTCCTGAGCTTTTTTGTATTTTTTTCCAGGCAATAAAGCACGGCAATATTATTTAATATGGCTGATTCCTTATTTGATTCGAGGTGCTGTGTTGCAACAATATAGGCTTCTAAATAATAGTTCAATGCTTCGCCATAATCAGACAAATTCATGTAAACAACTCCGATTTTATTCTTTGTCTCAAAAATTTGAAGATACCAATTGTTCTTTTCGGCAAGCAATTTTGCCTTTGTCAAATCTTTCAAAGCTTTCGCATAATCGAACTTATCCATTGCAGCTAATCCCGATTCTTTGATTTTTATACAATCTTCAAGCGTTTGTGCGTAATTGTTCAAATTAAAAAACAGACAAAAAAGTAATGTGAAAAATATTGATTTCGGACTTTTTACAGTAGTAAAAATATTATGATCGTTAATTCTGTAAAAAACTTTCTTTTGCATAAATGATTTTTAATAATTGTATTTCTTTTGGTGACAAAAAAGCAAACCTACAGCTTCTAACATAATAAAACACGTAATAATACTTTGTTTTTCACTGCTAAGCCAATTACTTTTTGTTGTTGCTTTATTTCTTTTTCAGTAAAATATTTAATTTATAATCACTATGAATTTAGACAATATTGATTTTTAAATTGTTGCTATTTCTGAATCATTTTTTAAATATTGTTAATTCAAATAAGGTCTTGCTTTTAATTAAACGTTAGTCTAGATTAGATACTGCAAAGTTGATCAATTAGGGAAATTTTATCATGTTTTTCCTTTGAATTGTACTTTTTTCCTTTTAATGCTAAAAAGCTACTATTCGTAATAATTTAAAGCGTGAAATCTAATTCTAAGACATAAAAAAGTATGATTGGGATATCATACTTTAAAAATGGAGCTTCTTAATGTTAAAATTGCTTTCTAAATGATAATGGAGAGATACCTGTGTTTTTTGTGAAAAACCGGATGAAATAGGCATCATCGTCATAGTTTAAACTGAACGCTATTTCTTTTACCGTAAGGGCGGTGTGTGCTAACAATCGTTTACTTTCCAGGATAATTCTGTTTTTTATGATGTCATTTGGCGTGTCTTTGCTAACCATGCCAATTTTTTTTCCAAGGTTCTTAGGGGTTATAAACAACATTTCGGCGTAATCAGCAACAGTGTGATGTGTTTTGTAATGCTGTTCGACAAGTTTGCTGAATTTCCTTAAGAACTGAACATCAGACTGCTGGTCCTTCTCAGCTAAAAGATGCTGTTGTTTCCAGATTCTTGTTGATTTTAAAATGATAAGCTTTAATAATATCCGCAGCATTTCTTCTGTATTTGAGTCTTCATCTTCCATTTCAGATTTTATTTCATTAATTATATTCTGAATGTCTGCCGACTGGCTCTCATCTAATTTAATAAATGGAATTTCAAAAACATTATTGTAGAGTATTCCGTCACAGGCGACTTCCTGATCGTGAATTTCGATACAATAAAAATCACGGTTAAAATGGAGTAAGACTTCTCCTCCGAATCCGGTCACGGGCTTTACTATAACTTTTGGGTTGATGAAAAGCAGGCAGTCTGTTTCGATTTGAAACTCCTGAAAATCGACATGAACTTTGGTTTCTTTTGGTAAAAATAAAACTTTTATGTGATCGTCAATTTTGATCAATGTACTTTCATCAAGGCATTGTTGACTAAAACTAAGATTTCCAAACTGTTTGTATGAGAATTCTTTGAGCATTTTATATTTGGTTTAAAGCAGTTACGGGGTTTAACATATCAAAAGAAAAAACTAGAATCAGGGCGCAAATATAAAATTATAAATAAATAAAAAAAGTTCTTTAGTTTAAGAATTCCGAAAAGATTTGAATGCTATCCCACAATAAAAAATTACTAAAATTAAAAGCTAACCTATAATAAAAAGCAAATTTGTCTAATAGGCACGGAATCTTTCAGATGTAAATCCTTTAGCGACAATTAATCATCAACATCGAAAATTCTTGTATTCCCAAAAGCATACTTTCACTATTCTAATCTTAAAATTAAACGGACCTTTTTCCTCCACAGAAAGATACTGCGAATTTTAAAGGTCTTTTAACTTTCATATTTTTATATAAACGTGATCTTTTTTAGAACTGCCATATTTTACTAAATCAAAATTCAAGGCTGTATCCTTCAGTAGACTAATTATTTACATAAAGAGTCAAAGAGAGACCGTTCTACTTTAAATAAGCCACTCTCTTAAAATCCTCCATAATATTTCTAGAATTGCATATTAGTTCACAGCCATAAAACCAATTGAGTTTTTATATTATTTGCATCAATCCCCAACAGGACATCTAAACCAAATTTGCAAAGCCAATCAAAGACAGACATTACATATAGTAAGCCAATTTCTTCAAATCATCCATAAATGATGTTGAAATTTGTCCTGTCCCTGTCCATAAAACGCAATTGGCAGGCAGTCAAAACGGTCATTAAAAACAATTGCAAAATTTCAGATGTGCAGATTTGGGAGGATTATTTGGAACTA